>NZ_JBHZOP010000138.1:0-22757 GCF_042787595.1 Stenotrophomonas sp. YIM B13575
AGCGCCGGGCCATGCCCGGCGAGCGCAGCGGTCGGATCAACATCGCCGGGCAGGGCCCGGCGCTACCGTCAGTTGTCCAGTTCCAGCACCATCCGCACCAGGCCTTCGGCCCCGTTCGGGTGCGGCACCGGCTTGAAGCCCAGCGAGGCGGCCAGCTGCTTCATCGGCTCGTTCTCGGCGGCGACATCGCCGTACAGGCGGTCCAGGTACTTGCCGCGGCCCCATTTCACCAGCTTGCGCATCAGCTGGCGGCCCAGGCCCTGGCCGATCAGGAACCGGCTGATCAGGATCGCGTACTCGGCTTCGCGGGTACCGGGGATGATCGAGGCACGGGCCACCGCGCCGACCACGGCCTCACCGGCCGGCAGCGACTCGGCGGCGACCAGGGTGATCTCGGTTTTCGGATTGGGGTGGGTCAGGCGCTGGGTGGTTTCCGGCGACAGCTCGGTCACCGACTGCAGGAAACGGTCACGGATTTCTTCCGGCCCGAACAGGCTGAAGGCGGCCTGCAGCGGCGCGCCATCTTCCGGGCGGATGGGGCGGATCAGCAGCTCGTGGCCGCTGGGAGCCTTGAAGATCTCATGCCAGGGCGGCATGCGGTTGCGAGTGGCCATACCGGGTGATTCCTTGGTGGTCCATCGATTGTGTCATCACCGGGGCTGTATTCCGTGAACGAAAGGCTCACGGTCGTACAGCCTCGTGAAGGCCCTTATTCGGCCGTCTTCAGCCAGTCCAGGCGGGTGCTGGCACCGGGTTCGCCCAGATGCTGGCGCAGCGCCGGCAGGGCCGGGCCGACCACGCGGTCGAACTGCCAGGGCGCATTGAGCACCAGCATGCCACTGCCGTTGAGGCGCAGCGGCGAGTCGTCCGGGCGCACCAGGAACTCGATGGTCATCGCCGACTTCACCGGCAGTGCGGTGGCCTTGCGCAGGAAATGCAGGATGGTGCGGCGCTGCTTGATCGGGAACCAGACCGCACAGGTGGCCTGCGGCCAGCGCGCCAGGGTCTCGGCCAGCGCGGCCAGGATGGCCTGGTACTCGGCGTCCTGGGCCTCGTAGGGCGGGTCGATCAGGACCAGGCCGCGGCCGATCTTGGCGCCGTTGGCCTTGGGCGGCAGCAGCGAGCGCAGCAGCGCATAGCCGTCACCGGGGTGCACACCGACGCGGCTGTCATGGGCGAACAGGGTCTTCAGCGACGCGGCTTCGTCCTCCTGCAGCTCGCACACCGCCATCCGGTCCTGCGGGCGCATGGCCTGCGCGCTGAGCAGCGGCGAGCCGGGGTAGGCGATCATCGCGCCGACCGGATTGTCGGCCTGTACCGCCTTGAGGTAGCGCTCGACCACCTCCGGCAGCTTGGGCTGGGCCATCAGCCGCATGACCCCGGATTCGGCTTCCAGGGTCTTGCGGCTTTCTTCGCTGGCCAGCAGGTAGCGGCCGGCACCGCCGTGGGTGTCGAGCACGAAGAACGGGCTGTCCTTGCGCTTGAAGCTGTCGATCAGGGCCAGCTGCACGATGTGCTTGAGGACATCGGCGTGGTTGCCGGCGTGGAAGGCGTGGCGATAGTTCATGGGCGGCAGTGTACGGGGCAAGGGCCGCAGCGGCTATGCTGCGCGCCATGACAGCGCCTGTTACCCATGTCCTGGTGGTTGAAGACGAAGCGGCCATCGCCGAAACCGTGCTCTATGCGCTGCGCAGCGAAGGCTATGCGGCCAGCCACTGCCTGCTGGGCGGGCTGGCCCTGCAGCAGCTGCAGGCCGGCGATATCGACCTGGTGGTGCTGGATGTCGGCCTGCCGGACCTCAGTGGTTTCGAGGTCTGTCGCCGGCTGCGCGCCCTGCCGGGGCCGGTGGCGCAGGTGCCGGTGATCTTCCTGACCGCACGCAACGACGAACTCGACCGCGTGCTGGGGCTGGAGCTGGGGGCCGACGACTACATGGCCAAGCCGTTCTCGCCGCGCGAGCTGGTGGCGCGGGTGCGTGCCCGGCTGCGGCGTGCCACGCCCGCTCCGGCCGCCCCGGGCGCCGAGACCGGCTGGCAGGAACATGGTGCCTTCGCCATCGATCGTGAAGGCCGCCGCATCCGCTTCCAGGGCCACGCGCTGGACCTGACCCGCTATGAATATGCCCTGCTGGAAGCGCTGCTGCAGCGCCCCGGCGCGATCCTCAGCCGTGCCCAGCTGATGGACCGTGGCTGGGACAGCGCCGCCGACAGTGCCGACCGCACCGTCGATACCCACGTCAAGACGCTGCGCGCCAAGCTGCGGGCGGCCGGCGCAAGCGGTGAGCCGATCCGCACCCATCGCGGCCTCGGCTACGCCCTGGAGGTCTGACGGGTGCGTCTGGTCCTGAAACTGTTCCTGGGCTTCTTCCTGATCGTGGGCATCGCCGCGTTCTTCGTGATGCGCGTGTTCGTCAATGAAGTGAAGCCGGGCGTGCGCCAGGCGATGGAATCGACCCTGGTGGACGCGGCCAATGTGCTGGCCGAGATGGCTGCCGCCGACGTCAAGGCCGGCACCATCCGCAACGGCAGCTTCACCCGCAACCTGGCCAAGGCCCGGCAGCGCGACCTGAAGGCGATGGTCTGGCGCTTCCCCAAGCGTGCGCTGGACTACCGGGTGACGATCACCGACGCCAAGGGCATCGTGATCTACGATTCGCTGGGCCGCGACGTGGGTCGCGACAACTCGCGCTGGAATGACGTCTATCGCACGCTGCGCGGCGAGTACGGCGCGCGCTCCAGCCCGGAAACGCCGGGCGATGACAGCAACACGGTGATGCACGTGGCCGCGCCGGTGTACGACCCGGCCGATGGCAGCACCCTGATCGGCGTGCTCAGCCTGGCCCAGCCCAACCGCAGCATCGATCCGTTCATCGCCGCCAGCCAGCGCGCCATCATCGAGCGCGGCGCGTGGCTGATTGGGCTCTCAGCGCTGGTGGGCGTGCTGGTGACCATGTGGCTGACCAACGGCCTGGGCCAGCTCAGCCGCTACGCACGGGCGGTCAGCGCCGGCGAACCGGTGCCGCCGCCGAAGCGCCGCAACGATGAGATCGGCGAGCTTGGCCAGGCCCTGGAGACGATGCGGCGCAAGCTGGAAGGCAAGGCGTACGTCGAACAGTACGTGCAGTCGCTGACCCACGAGATGAAAAGCCCGTTGGCGGCGATCCGTGGTGCCGCCGAACTGCTGCAGGAGCCGATGGCCGACGCTGACCGTGCGCATTTCGCACGCAGCATCGTCGACCAGCAGGAGCGGTTGACCGAAACCATCGACAAGCTGCTGGCGCTGGCTGAGGTCGAGCAGCACGGCTGGCTGCAGACCCGTGATCCGATTGCCTTGCCCGCGCTGCTGCAGGAAGCCGCCGCGGCGGCGCAGGTGCGCGCGCAGGCCGCCGGTGTCCAGCTGCATATCGATCAGGTGCCCGACCTGCGCGTGCAGGGTGACGGCTATCTGCTGCGACAGGCGCTGCACAACCTGATCGACAACGCCATTGCGTTCTCGCCACCCGGGGCACAGGTGCAGCTGGATGCGCAGGTGGACGGGCAGGGTGTACGCCTGCGGGTTGCCGACCGTGGCGCGGGCATTCCCGATTACGCACGCGAGCGCGTATTCGAACGCTTCTATTCGCTGGCCCGACCCGGCACCGGCCGCCGCAGTTCCGGCCTCGGCCTGCCCTTCGTGCAGGAAGTCGCGCGCCTGCATGACGGCCGCGCCAGCCTGCTGCCGCGCGAAGATGGCGGCACCGTGGCCAGCCTGTGGCTGCCGCTGGCGATATCGGGGCAGCGCCCGCGGCGCTGACTTCACACTCGCTTCAACTTCGCCACAAACCCTGCTCACCGCAGCGATCCATCCTGCAGTCCTCTCCAACGAGGACGGACGATGAAATCCCTGAAGATGCTGCTGCGGTTCGCCATTGTCGGCGGCCTGATCCTGCTGCTGCTGATCCCGCTGTTCCTGATCCGCAGCGTCATCACCGAGCGCAGCGCCTATCGCGAAGAGGCCTACTCGCGGGTGGCCGAAAGCCGTGCCGGGACCCAGCGCGTGGTCGGACCGGTGCGCGTGGTGCCGTGGTCCAAGCGCGAGCAGGTGGAGGTGGTCGATGCACAGGGCAACAAGAAGACCGAGCTGCAGACCACCCAGGGCTACTGGTTGCAGCCGCCGGCCACCCTGCAGATCAGCGGCGAGCTGCTGCCAAGCCAGCGTTCGGTTGGCCTGTTCAAGGTGCCGGTGTACAGCTGGAATGGCCAGCTCAAGGCGACCTTCAGCGAGGATGACTACCCGGAGCACGATGGCACGACCTATGGCGAGGCCTACATCGCGCTGGGCGTGTCCGATGCGCGCGGCCTGGTCGGTACGCCGAACCTGCGCGTTGATGGACAGCAGGTCAAGCTGCTGCCGGGCGTGGCCGGCGCTTCCGCACTGGGCCGTGGGCTGCATGCACCGATCGCCGGCGTCGCCCGCAGCGGAGGCACCCTGGCGGCCAGCAGCGTGGAACTGGAACTGCAGCTCGATGGCAGCCGCTCGCTGTCGGTGGTGCCGGTGGGCGATGACAACCAGATCGCCCTTCGCTCCAGCTGGCCGCACCCGTCGTTTGCCGGTGCGTTCCTGCCCAACGAGCGGCGTGTGGATGCACAGGGCTTCGATGCACGTTGGGCCGTGTCCTCGCTGGCATCGGACGCGCAGCAGCGACTGCACGAAGGCGATGACTTGGACGCGCAGGCGGTGCAGGTCTCGCTGGTGGACCCGGTCGATACCTATACCCAGGCCGACCGCGCTTCCAAGTACGGCGTGCTGTTCGTGGTGCTGACGTTCGTTGGCTTCATCCTGTTCGAGCTGATCAAGTCGCTGCGCATCCACCCGCTGCAGTACCTGATGGTCGGCCTGGCGCTGGCGATCTTCTTCCTGCTGCTGATCAGCCTGTCCGAGCACATCGCCTTCTGGCAGGCCTACCTGGTCTCGGCGCTGGCCTGTATCAGCCTGCAGGCGGTGTACCTGGCCAACGTTCTGGGTCACTGGAAGCGGGGCCTGGGCTTCGCCGCGATGCTGACGGTGCTGTATGGCGCGCTGTATGGGCTGCTGGTGTCGGAAAACAATGCACTGCTGATGGGCTCGCTGCTGCTGTTCGTGATCCTGGCGCTGGCGATGTGGGTGACCCGTCGGGTCGACTGGTACGCCCTGGCCGAGCAGAAGTAAGGAGCAGGCCATGGGTTGGCGCCAAGGATTGCAGCAACGGGCACGACAGGGCATTCCCGCCCTGCTGGAAGTGGATGCGCTGCTGCAGGCGCATGGGGTGTTGGCGGCATTGCCGGGGGCACGGATCGCGCCCGGCCTGGTCCGCTTCCAGCTGGCCGCCATCACCTGCGAGGGATTGCAGCGGCGTGGGCTGGACTGGTTGCGGGAGGCGCGGCATGGACGCGGCGCCCTCGCGGGCAAGGTGCCGCGTTACCGGCCATGGAAGGCCGGGGCGGCGGCATTGTCGGAGATCGGCATCGACGGGCTGCCTGCGGACTGGCCGGAACATGCCGCCGTGTTCGGCTGCAGCAGCATCGACCAGCGGCATTGGTTGCTGCTGCTGCCGGAGCGTGCGCAGCTGTGGCTGGGGTGGAAGGGGTGACAGCCGCGCAAGGCCCCATCCACGCATGGCGTGGATCTACCAGGTGCCCATGACCGATGGGACGGGGGCCCGGCGCCCTGGCTGGCTAGACTCGACCGGTTGATGATCGAGCCGAAGGGCAGGGGTGCGATGTGCTGAAGTGGGGCGTGCTGGCAGTAGCGCTGGCGATGGGTGGCAATGCGGTGGCGCAGCAGCGCGAGCCGGTGGACCTGGACATGGTCGGCAAGATCCGGCAGCAGGCGTTCCACAAATCGCAGGTGATGGACACCTTCAGCTACCTCACCGAACGCATCGGGCCGCGCCTGACCAATTCGCCGGCGATGGGCCGCGCCAACGCCTGGACCCGCGGCAAGTTCAGCGAATGGAAGCTGGACAACGTCCACGACGAAGCTTTCGACGAATTCGGCCGTGGCTGGGAATTCACCTCGGCCAGCGTGGAGATGCTGGGCGATCGCGTGCAGCCGCTGCATGCCCTGCCCAAGGCGTGGACGCCGGGCACCAGGGGCCCGGTCGAGGGCGAACTGCTGCAGGTGGACATCAAGAAGCCCGAGGACATCGAGAAGTATCGCGGCAAGCTGCGCGGCAAGATCCTGCTGCTGGGCGAAGCACGCGAATACAAGCGTGGCACCGACGCCGATTCGCACCGGCACGACGCCACCTCGCTGGAAGGCCTGCAGGAGTTCACCCTGCCCAAGGACAAGGACGTGGCCGCCGACCGTGCCAAGCGGGTCAAGGAATACCAGGAGAAGCAGGCGCTGGCGGCGAAGGTCAACGCGTTCTTCGTCGAAGAAGGGGCGCTGGCCTCGATCAGCATCAGCAGCTGGGACAACGGCATCATCCGCGTGGCCGGTGGTGGCTCGCGCAAGGCCGGCGAGTCGGTCGGCATTCCCGAACTGGCGATGATCGCCGAGCACTTCAATCCGCTGGTGCGCGCGCTGGAAGCCAAGCAGAGCGTGCGCCTGCGCGTCGATGTGGCCGCTCGCTTCACCGATGAAGCGGACCAGCCCGGCTACAACACGCTGGCCGAGATCAGTGGCAGCAGCAGGCCCGACGAAGTGGTGATGATCGGCGCGCACCTGGATTCCTGGCACAGCGGCACCGGTGCAGCCGACAACGCCGTCGGCGTGGCGGTGATGATGGAGGCCATGCGCATCCTCAAGGCCAGCGGCGCCAATCCCAAGCGCACCATCCGGGTTGCGCTGTGGAGTGGCGAGGAACAGGGACTGATCGGCTCGCAGGCATACGTGGCCAAGCACTTCGGTCGATTCCCCGAGCCCACCGACCCGGCGCAGAAGGCGCTGCCGGCCTCGCTGCGCGAACCGACCGGTGCCCTGCAGAAGACCCGCGACTACGGCAAGTTCCAGGTCTACTTCAACATGGACAACGGCTCGGGTCGCTTCCGTGGCATCTACGCACAGGAAAACCTGGCGGCGATGCCGATCTTCGAAGCCTGGCTGGCCCCGTTCCATGACGTGGGTGCAACCACCGTGGCCACCCGCAACACCGGCAGCACCGACCACATCAGCTTCGACCGCATCGGCCTGCCGGGCTTCCAGTTCATCCAGGACAAGCTGGACTATTTCAGCAACGTCCACCACAGCCACCTGGACACCTGGGACCACGCCGAACCGGAAGACCTGAAGCAGGCCGCCGCCATCGTCGCCTCCTTCGCCTACCACGCCGCCATGCGCGAGCAGTCGTTCCCGCGCAAGCCCGAGCCCTGAGACTGGACGGAGGGGATCAAGTCGAATCCCCTCCATGGGTCCTGACCTGTTCGTACGTTCGTGGAGAACGCAGAGCCGTAGGCGCTTGCGTCATCCGCCGTCGTCGTTGTCTCCCAATACGTCCAGTCGGCTCCAAGCGGGATCGTGGGAGTACCCCAGGCGATAGTCATTGCCATTCCCTCTCGAGTTGGGAACCTGCACCAGCTGGGATCCGAGCATCTTCAGCGCATCGGGGGCGGTCAGAGCGGAAACCAGCGTGTCGATCGCTGTTCCGTCGGCAGAAAACGCAGCCAGACAAAGGCGCGGACTACACTGGACCCGTATTCGTGCCAGAGGCGCGGCGCCATCGGCAAGGCGCAGCGAATGCAGCGCCTCCAATGCAATACGACGCTCCAGCTGGGCACTTCGGTCCGTTGCATAGTCATCCCGCAGACGTTCCATGGCACGGTCGAAATCACTTTCCCGTTCCAGGACGTTCTGGATCACATCGGCGTTGAGGCCGTCCGAAGTCACCAACGGGGTATCGCCAAAGGGCTTGATCGCGCTGGGCAGCTCGTCAGACGGGAAGAGGGAGACCGCATCCTTGGCCGGTCGGGCAGCGAGGGTCGAGACCCAAGGTGAGGCCGCGACCTGACCACCGTCTCCTGTGCGGTGGGGCGGGGGGCTGTCGGTGCCGCAACCTGCGGCTATTCCCACGAAAAGCAGCCCCGGGAGCGTGACAGGACTGGCGTAGATCCTCCAGAGCCGCTTCTCCTGGCGAGGCGCAGGACGCATCTGCAGGGCGTCCTTCATTTACGCCGGTCTTCGATGATGCCTTCACCGTTCAGCGCGATGCGCATGACCCAGCCGCCGCCGCTGTCCCAGATGGAAAAACCGCCACCGGGCCGGGTCGCGATCTGGCATCGGTTCTGGCAGCGATAGGTTTTCCCGTTCACCTTCACGACCTCGGCTGCGTACGCCGCCGATACCGATGTCACGCCGGCAAGGAGCAGGGCTACGCTGCGGAACCGCAGACGTGCTGCCATGCGGCGGCCACGCTTGGACTTGTTGTTCATGCACAGATCCTTGCCAATGCCGGGAATCGGCGGTCTGTCCAGACTCCACCAAGGCGGCCCCGGAGGCTGTCGGGTGACGCCACCTTGGCGTGTGAGGGGGCTTCCCGCGTAAAATTGAGGAAAATCCGTTCCTCGAGCCCTCCATGACCTGCCGCACCCGCTTCGCCCCCAGTCCCACCGGCTACCTGCATATCGGTGGCGCCCGCACCGCACTGTACTGCTGGCTGGAGGCCCGCCATCGTGGCGGCGAGTTCGTGCTGCGCATCGAGGACACCGACCGCGAACGCAGCACCCAGGGCGCGATCGACGCCATCCTGGAGGCGATGGAGTGGCTGGGCCTGGACTACGACGAAGGCCCGTTCTACCAGACCGAGCGCGTCGCCCGGTACAAGGAAGTGGCCGAGCAGCTGATCGCCGACGGCAAGGCGTACTACGCCTACGAAACCCGTGAAGAGCTGGACGCCATGCGTGAGGCCGCGATGGCCAGGCAGGAGAAGCCGCGCTACAACGGCGCCGCGCGCGAGCAGGGCCTGCCGTACCGGGACGACCCGAACCGCGTCATCCGCTTCAAGAACCCGCTTGCAGGCACGGTGGTGTTCGATGACCTGATCAAGGGCCGCATCGAGATCGCCAACAGCGAACTGGATGACATGGTGATCTTCCGTCCGGACGGCTACCCCACCTACAACTTCGCGGTGGTGGTGGACGACTGGGACATGAAGATCTCCGAAGTCATCCGGGGCGACGACCACATCAACAACACCCCGCGCCAGATCAACCTGTACGAAGGCATCGGCGCGCCGGTGCCGAAGTTCGGCCACATGCCGATGATCCTGGACGAGCAGGGTGCCAAGCTGTCCAAGCGCACCGGCGCGGCCGACGTGATGCAGTACAAGGACGCCGGCTACCTGCCCGACGCGCTGCTGAGCTACCTGGCCCGGCTGGGCTGGTCGCACGGCGACCAGGAACTGTTCAGCCGCCAGGAGCTGATCGACCTGTTCGATGTGAAGGACTGCAATTCCAAGGCCTCGCGCCTGGACATGGCCAAGCTGGGCTGGGTCAACCAGCACTTCCTGAAGACCGAGGAACCGGCCGCGATCGCGCCGCACCTGGTCTACCAGCTGCAGAAGCTGGGGCTGGACGTGGCCGCCGGCCCGGCGCCGGTGGACGTGGTGATCGCCCTGCGCGAGCGCGTGCAGACCCTGAAGGAAATGGCCGAGAAGGCCGTGGTCTGGTACCAGCCGCTGACCGAGTACGATGAAGCGGCGGTGGCCAAGCACTTCAAGGCCGGTGCGGAACTGCCGCTGGGCAAGGCCCGCGAGCTGCTGGCAGCCCTGCCGGAGTGGACCGCCGAGGCCGTTGGCGTGGCCCTGCACGATGCTGCCGCAGCGCTGGAAATGGGCATGGGCAAGGTCGCCCAGCCGCTGCGCGTGGCCATCACCGGCACCCAGGTCAGTCCTGACATTTCCCATACCGTGTACCTGGCCGGCCGCGAGCAGGCCTTGAAACGCATCGATGTGGCCATCACCAAGGTAGCAACGGCCTGAGCCCACCGGCCCACGCCCGAACTGGAGAACGCGCATGTCCGCCAAAACCGCCTGTACGGCCCCGCACCACCATGTCCACGACGCTTCGGATTTCGTGGCGGTGGTCGAGCGTGTCTCGCGTGAGCGCGGGCTGCGCCTGACCCCGATCCGCGCCAACGTGCTCAAGCTGATTGCCGAGGCCGGCAAGCCGGTCAAGGCCTACGAGCTGCTGGAGTGGGTGCGCAACGGCAAGGGGGTGGGCGCTGATGCCCCGCCTACCGTGTACCGCGCGCTGGATTTCCTGATGGCCAATGGCTTCGTGCACAAGCTGGAATCGGTCAATGCCTTCGTGGCCTGCCACCATCCCAGCAGTGCGGCCCATTCGGTGCCGTTCCTGATCTGCAACAGCTGCCACAGCGCGGTGGAACTGGAAGACCGCGAGATCGTGACCCAGCTGGAGAAGCGGGCCAAGGAACTCGGTTTCCAGCCGCAGGCACAGACGCTGGAAGTGCACGGGCTCTGCGCCCGCTGCGCCGGCTGACGGAACGGTAGTGCCGGCCGCTGGCCGGCATCCTCGCGATTGGGGTCAGATCCCTTTGCCAGTGGCAAAGGGATCTGACCCCATCTCACAGATGCCTGCGCAGATGCTTCAGCACTGCCTTGCGTGCGGCGATCAACGCCGCATCCTCCGGCACCAGTGACTGCACCCAGTCCAACGCCTCGGCAACGCGTGCGCCGCGCGCGGCATACAGCGCCATGCACTGGCGTTGCGGCGTCGGCGCTTGGCCCCACGCGCGCTGCACACGCTGCAGCAACGTCTGTTGGATATCCGTAGACACCGCCACACCCTTGTCGAACGACAGCAGCACGTTCAACGCAGCCAACGCCCGCCACGGCGTTGACGTGGGATCGTCCTGGCTGAAATCCGCCTGTCTGCAGAACGCCAGCAGGGTGGCAACCGAAGCCTCGCTGCGCACCTCTTCCAGCACCCCGATCGCATAGGTCGCCATGCGCGGCTGATCCAGCAGCGGCGACATTCCCGCCACGCCGCCGTACCCGAGCGCAGCACAGGCCCTTGCCCACGGCGCCATCGGCGCAAAATGCGTGCCATCGCCGTTGTACTGGAACTCCTCGCGCCAGCCATGCAGCGCGCACAGACGTTCAATCTCGGCCGCACCTTCGGCACCATGCTCCAGCACGAAGCCGATCAGGTCTTCCACTTCGACCGCACCGCCATGCTCCCGTGGTGCAGGACCCTTGGCCGCCTTGCGGGCCAGTGCGTTGAATTTCATCGTTGTCGTCTGTTCCTGCAGCAAAGCAGTCGAGCATGGCTCAACACTACAAAAAAGCGGAACCTGTCCGTGGCCGGGTGGGTGGGGTAGGCGGGACCGCAGGCGCCATGGATGGCGCCTACGAGCCCCCAGGGATGGGTTCACGGCGTGTCCCGCCTGCCTCACCCACCCGGCCAATCCCACCAATCCCACCAATCCCACCAATCCAACCGCAACGATCCGCCACGAGGGGCTCCGCCGTTCGCTGCCCTTGGCGGAGCCGCGCAGTCAAGCAAGCCAGCGCCTAGTCCATCGGCTTCGTCGCAGTATCCACCCGCACGATCACTGACATGCCCGGCCGCAACCGCGCCGCCAGTTCCTGCTCCCCGTTGATCGAGATGCGTACCGGCAACCGCTGCACCACCTTGGTGAAATTGCCGCTGGCATTGTCCGGGCGCAGCACGCTGAACTCCGATCCGGTGGCCGGCGCGATCTGCTCCACCCGTCCACGCAGCACCTGGCCCTGGAACGCATCCACCGAGAACGACGCCGGCTGCCCGATCGCCATCTTCCAAGTCTGGCCTTCCTTGTAGTTGGCCACCACCCACAATGCATCCGGCACCAGGAACAGCAGCTGCGAACCGGCCGCCACGTACTGGCCCACGCGTACGCTGGCCTCGCTGATCTGCCCATCGCGCGGCGCATGGATCACCGTGTTGGCCAGGTCGATGCGCGCCAGTTCAAGCTGCGCCTGCGCACTTTCCACCTGCGCCTCCAGGCTCTTGCGCGAGACCTGGGTCGAGACCAGGGTCTCCTCGGCGATGCGGATCTGCGCCTGCGACTGCTGCACGCTGGCCTGTGCCGAGGCCTGGCTGGTACGGAACTTGTCGCGGTCGTTGATCGATACCAGCTGCTGCGCCGCCAGTTCCTCGTAGCGCTTGGCTTCATTGCGCGAGCGCTGCAGCTCAGCCTGTCCCGCCGACAGCGTGGCCTGCGCCGAAGCGATCTGCGCGCGGTTCTGCGCCTGTGACTGGTCCGAATTGGCCAGCGCCGCGCGCGCGCTGTCCAGCGTGGCCTGCGCCTGCGCCACCCGCTGCGCATAGATACGGTCGTCGATGCGCAGCAGCGGCTCGCCCTGCTTCACGTGCTGGAAGTCCTTCACCAGCACCTCGGTAACGTAACCGTTGACCTGCGGCGCCATCACCGTGATTTGCCCGCGCACATAGGCGTTGTCGGTCACCATCACGCTGCTGGTGAACGGCCACAGGTGCCAGGCGCGCAGGATCAGCGCGATGCCCAGCAACGCCACCACCACCATCACCACCACGCTGCGCGAACTCGGCTTGAGGTACTTCGGTGCGGCGGCGGGCGCGGCAGGCGTTGCCGCAGGCGCCGCATCGGTGGGCGGTGGCGGGGTGACGTTCTCGGCAGCGTCGGTGTCGTCTGGACGGGGCGGGACGGGAGGCATGGCGGTGGACTCAGCGCGGTGCCGCGGTCGCAACCGCAGCGGGGGAGGAAGGATGGCGCTTGCGCCATTGTTTGCGCACGGCGGTACGCAGCGACAGCAGCAGCAACCAGCACAGGAAACCGATCGCCAGCCAGCCGCTCAGGGTGAACACATCATTGAAGCCACGCACGTTGGCTTCGCGGCGGGTGGTCTGCGCCAGCTGCGCGCTGCCCTGTGCGCTGCGCAGCACCGGGTCGGTGATTTGCGCTGCATACAGCTGCTGCTGGATGCGCAGGCGCTGCGCCACCACCGGGTCGGCTGGATCGAGCTGGCTGGTCAAGGCGCTGGAATACAGCTGTTCGCGATGCAGCTGGAACGTTCCCAGCACGGCCGAGCCGGCCAGTCCGCCCAGTGTCTGGGTGATCGACAAGGTCACCAGGAAGGTGATCATGTGGTCCACACCCTGTTTCAGCGCGGCGGAAATGCCGAGCATGATCAACGGGCCCATGAACATGCCGGCGCCCACCGAAGCCAGGAACTGGCTGATGTAGAAGTCGTGCGGCCGGTCCATGCTGGTGCGGTGCTGGTCGAAGAACGCGGCCGCGCCCAGCAGCAGGATCGCCAACAGCAACTGCGCGATCAGACGCTTCGGGCCGAAGGTGATCGCCGCGCCGGCGATGCCGGTCACCACGCCGGCCAGGATCACCACGAACAGCGGCCGCATCTGGTCCGGCCCCATGCCCAGGGTGCGCATCAGGTTGACCACGCCGTAGGACTGTTCGGTGGTCAGGAAGCGGATCAGGAAGGCGCCGACGATGAAGTGCATCACCGGCAGCGTCGACAGCCAACGGATCTGCAGCAGCGGATTGCGCCGGTAGTGTTCGATGATCAGGGCGGTGGTGGTCAGCGCGATGGAGGCGATCAGCGCCCAGCCCAGCCACGGGGTGTTGAGCCACCAGCGCGTGTAGCCCTGCGCCAGCACGATCACCAGCAGGGCGACGGCGGGCGCGAGCAGGGCGAAGGTGAGGAAATCCAGTGGCTCGAACGCCTTCACCTGCACGCCTGGCGGCAGCTTCAGCACCACCACGGCGGCAAACGCGCACAGCGCCAGCCCCGCTTCGAACGAGTACAACTGATGCCATTGGCCGGTATCGACCAGGCCGGGCGAGACGATCCAGGCAATCGGCACCGCCAGCTGCGACAGGCCAACGCCGACCACCAGCAGGTTGCCGGTGAAACGTCGCGGCAGGGCTTGCAGCATGTACAGCGTGCCCAGCGTCGAACATGCCGCGCCGGCGAAACCGCTGGCGGCGCGGGTCAGCATGGTGGTCTCGAAACTGCCGACGAACAGGTGCAGCACCGCCAGCGCCGCATACAGCCCCAGGCCGATCTCGGCGAACAGGCGGATGCCGTACTGCTGGCGGAACTTGAAGGCCAGCAGGTTGGCGGTCACATTGACCATGGCGTAGGCGGCGACCAGCCAGCTGCCCTGGGTGGGCGTGAGTGACAGTTGTCCCTGCAGGAAAGGCAGGTTGGCCGTTACCAGCGCGTTGCCAAGGCCGCCGGTGATGGCCACCAGCAGCGAGACCAGTGCATAGGCTGCACGCCGATAGGGTGGGTGCCACGGCATCGACGCCGAACCGGGCATGGTCGGCTTCTCGTGCTCCTCCCAATCCGGAACCGGCTTGAGGTACGGCTGCACCATCAGCGTTCCCCGCTGGCTGCTCCCTGGAGTCCCCCGCGCAGCAGCTGCAGGGCACGCCCGGCCAGTTGGGCGCGCTCATCGCGGGTCTTGCCGCGCAGGGCCGCACCCAGCATGCCCGAGATCAGTGAAATATCCGTCTTCTCCAGGTCCGGCCGGCACAGGCCAGCGGCCTTGGCACGGGCGATGGGCGCTTCCAGCAGGTCGCGCACGGTCTCGCGCGCGGTGCGCATGGCCGGCACGTCCGAATCGACCGCGCGCCAGTAATCGGCCAGTGCCGGCGAATCGACGATGCGCTGGGCCATGCCTTCGAATACCTCGAACAGAGCATCGTCGCGGTCGCCAAGCTGTTCGACCTGGCGGCGGATGCGGTCGACCGTGCGTTGCAGCAGTGCCTGGATCAGCGCGGTACGGTCGGGGAAATTGCGGTACAGGGTGGCGCGACCGACTTCGGCACGCTCGACCACCAGGTCCAGCGGCGCGGTAACGCCATGTTGGCCGAACACATGGTCGGCGGCATCGAGGATGAGGGCTCGGCGGGCAGCAGCATCGGCACGTTGGGTGGTCATGGCTTCATTTTCGGACAAACATGTCCGGATGGCGAGAGACGAATGGCGACGGGATTGTCCGCTTGTTGTCGTACGCACATCTTTGTGACGGGTGTGTGATGGATGCCGCCGCAGCGAGGACGGAAGCTCAAACGGCTCCTCAGCATTCAGTAGATCCACGCCATGCGTGGATGAAAAGCTTGCGCAGAGTGGATCTGGCTAGTGGCTGGCTGATCAACTCATCGAGGCTTCTTCCTGTTCTTGATGAAAGCGATGAACTCCTTCTTGTGGCCCTCGAAGACGCGACGGCCGTACTTCCGGTACTGGGGTTCGAACAGGGCGTAGGCCGCATCCAGATTTCCCGATTCGAACTGGATGGTGGCTGCAAGTTCATCCATGTACTCGCTCGAGGCTTCGCCTTCTCCATAGATGCCTCTGGCGACCATCGCCCACTCTCTGGCCTTTTCAAACTGAGCGGTATCGCGATAGAAGATGGCTATTCCATACGAGATGATCTGGCCGTAGTCGTAGGCGGATTTCGGCTCCGGAATCATGTCCCAGCTTTCAAGGAAACGATGCTCCGCCTCCGCAATATCACCGGCCAGCCAAGCGGTCCTTCCGCGCTGGGCTACGGCGAGGAAGCGTGCCTCCAGATCGACACCAAGACTCAAGCCCATGTGGCAGTCCTCCTTCAGTTCGTTTGCCAAATCGAATTCTGAAAGAGTTTAGGCAAACGGTAGAAGGTGATGCCGTGGCGACGTGGTGATTTCACAAATGCAGGCTGCATACGACAAAAGAGGGGGCCATTCGGCCCCCTCCAGCTACTTCTCAATGATGTGTATCGATCAGAAGAACGCGCGGATCCCGAAAGCGACACCACGACCCGGCAGCGGCGAGTAATCCTTCAGCAGCGAGGTGTGCGGACGCACTTCGCGGTTGGTCAGGTTGCTGCCGTCCAGGAACAGCTCGTAGCTGTTGCTGTCGCTGCGGTCCCAGCGGTAGGCCAGGTGCGCATCGACCAGGGTGTAGCCGTTGCTCGGCGCCTCGTTCTGCGCCACGTCCTTCTGCCGGCTGTAACGCACCGCACCCACCGAGGCACGCCAGCCATCCTTCGCCCAGCGCAGGTCGGCGCCGACACGGGCCGGGGCGATGCGCGGCAGGTAACCGGTGTTGGCCAGCTCCACGCTGTAGTTGTGGTTGTGGTCACCATGCGGCACGGCGATGTCCAGAGTACGGCTGCCGTTGCCGTCCAGCTTGGCCTGCACGTAGTCGCCGAACACACGCAGGTCCCAATCGCCGGCACCGCCTTCGAACAGGTGCACCAGCGCTTCGGCCTCTGCGCCCTTGAACACCGCGTCCTGCTGGGTCCAGGCACGCACCGGCAGGCTCTCGGTCACACCGGTGTCGGCCAGGTAGATGAAGTCCTTGAACTTGGTCTGATAGATCGCGGCGGAGAAATCGAGGCGCTCGCTGTGGGTGTGGATCCCCAGCTCGATGCGCTGGCCGCGCTCGGTCTTCAGGTTGGCATCGCCGATCTCAAGCGAGCGGGTGGCGATGTGTGCACCGGCGGCGTACAGCTCTTCATTGGTCGGCGCGCGCTCGGAACTGTCCACGCCGATGCGCAGGTCGACGGCATCGTTGAGCTTCCAGATGCCGGCGGCCGACAGGTTGGTCGCATCGAACTTGCGGCGCTGGTAGTCGCCGGTCGGGTCCAGCTTGACCTGGTCGTGGCGACCGCCCAGTTCCAGCTTGAACGGGCCGAACTGCTTTTCCTGCAGCACGAACACGCCGATGTTCTTGGTGCCGGTATCCGGCACGAAGGCTTCTTCGCCCTTGGCGCCGAAATCGCTGTTGCCGACCTGCAGGCCGAAGGCGCCGTCCCAGCCGCCGATCTGCTGCTGCACCGCTTCCAGGCGGCCTTCGATGCCGCGGTTGGTGAAGCGGGTGGACGGCGTGCCGGCTTCCAGCTCCACGTGTTCGTAGTCGGTGTAGGCCACGCGCGCGTTGATGTTCTTCAGGAACGACACCGGGTTGTAGATACCGGCCTTGGTCTCGAAGCGGTTCTGCACCATGTCGATGCGCACGTCATGCTCTTCACCTTCCTCCTCCTCGCCATGGTCGTGGTCGTGACCATGGTCGTGGCCATCGCCGTCGGCATGCACATGGGCGCCGTTGGGAATGCCGTAGTTGGTGCGATAGGTGCTGGCCGAGACGCCGAAGTAGCCGCCTTCGCCCAGCCAGGTGGCGCCGACGCCGCCGGCGCGGGTGCGGATGGAGCTGTTGTCCAGGCGGCCGCGACGCGGCTCTTCGCCTTCCTCGCCTGCGTGGTCGTGGTCATCGTGGTGGTCTTCCAGGCCGTCGATCACCGCGTAGCCGGGAATGCGGAAATCGTCGCCATTGCGCACCAGGCCATCCACGTGCAGCACGACATTGCCGCTTACGCCGTCAAGGCGGAACATGCCGCTGCGCTCGTCGTTGACCGAGTTGCCGCGCAGTTCTGCGCGGCCGCTGAGCGGACGGTCCGGCAGTTCGCGCGCGATGCGGCCATCGACTACGTTCACCGCGCCGCCGATCGCGCCGCTGCCGAACAGCAGGGTCGCAGGGCCCTTCAGCACTTCGATCTGGTCGGCCAGGAACGGCTCGATGCTGGTGGCGTGGTCGGCGCTGACGGTGGAGGCGTCCATGTTGCCCATGCCGTTGGACAGCACGGCCACGCGCGGGCCTTCCTGGCCGCGGATGATCGGGCGGCCGACACCGGGGCCGAAGAAGGTGCTCTGCACGCCGGGTAGCTTGGCGACGGTATCGCCGAGGGTGCCGGCCTTCTGCTCATCCAGGCGCTCACCGGCCAGCACTTCAACCGGACGTGCCAGCGATTCGGCATCACCCTGCAGCGGCGACGCGGTGACCTGTACCGAGGACAGTTCGGTCAGGTGGCGGTCACGATGCGAATCATCGTCGGAGGCCGCAAAGGCGACGGATGGCAGCAGCGCAGCGAGCGCCAGGGCCAGGGAATGCGGCTTGAAACGAGGGTGGTGGGAGGGCATGGGCGGTCCTTTGTTACATTGTATCAATCGGGTGGCGCACGAATCCCGTCGGCGGGACAGGGGGAGCGGAACCGTGCGGGTCGGGAAACGATGTTATATTATTCCATAACGATTCGCCGCCCTGCTGGAAGTCATGCCTTTGCCCTCACGCCTGCGCCACCTGCTCGATCGCTTCGGCGCCACCGGTTCGATGCTGTGCGCGGTGCATTGCGCGGTGATTCCGCTGCTGCTGGCAGCGGCGCCGTCGCTTGGCCTGTCTTTCTGGCTCAGTGATGGCGTGGAAAAAGCGCTGGTGGTGTTCGTGACCCTGCTGGGCTTGTTCAGCCTGGTCTGGGGCTACCGGCGGCACGGCGCGCTGCGTGCGCTGGCGTTCCTGATTCCCGGACTGGTCGCGTTGTGGGTCGGCGTGCTCTACGACCCGCTGCACCACAACGCGGTGCCGCACGCGGTGGTGATGACCCTGGGCGGGCTGCTGGTCGGCATCGCGCACCTGGTCAACCTGCGCCTGAACCACGGCCACGTACATGACGCCAGCTGCGCGCACTAGGTGCTCCGTGGTAGGCTTTCCGATCGTGCGCGGGGGCGCCCAGCAAGGCGGCCCCGCCGAACCCGTGTCAGTACGGGGTAACCAGATTTCACATTTGAGGAGTTGAAGACATGGGTAAGGGTGACCGCAAGACCGCCAAGGGCAAGCGCTACAACGCCAGCTACGGCAACGCCCGTTCGCACACCGCGAGCAAGGTCGCCGTAGGCGCCGCTGCCCCGGTTGCCAAGAAGACCGTGGCCAAGGCTCCGGCGAAGAAGGCTGTGGCCAAGAAGGCAGTGGCCAAGGCCGGCTGATCCGCCGACCGACCGGTCCAAAGAAAACGCGGCGCTCGGCGCCGCGTTTTTTTTTGCCCATTTTCGTAGAGCCGAGCCCATGCTCGGCTGGCGCAATGCAGCCGAGCATGGGCTCGGCTCTACAACGTATTCAACGCAGGGTCTGCTTCAGCGTTTCCGGATTGCCATCGTTGGCCGCTTCCGGCACCTGCAGCAGGTGCGCCAGCAGCGGATAGAGGTCGACGTTGTCGAAACCGTCGATCACCAGGCCCTGCCGGAATGAAGGGCCACGAGCCACGAACACGGCGCGCATCGACGGCAACGCGTTGTCGTAACCATGCGAGCCGCGATCGGCATGCTCGCGCTTGGCGATCTTCTCGCGCGTCAGCGCGTCCCAGCCCTCATCCATCTGGCAGACGATTGCCGGCACGCGCGGATGGCTGCCGTAGTGCCAGCGCGCCGGCAGGTTTTCCTTCTTCCAGCATTCGTACTGGGCATGACGGCCGAGCAGGGCGCGCTCGGCCTCTGCCTCATGTCCCGCCACCGGCGCGAAGCCGACCGACTGGCCCGGGCTGACGTTGCGCGCGAGGCTGGGATCAACCATCGATTCGAGGGCGATCACCTGGCCCTCCGGCACCGACGCCATGCCATGGTCGGAGACCACGATCACGTTGGTGGTTTCGGTCAGGCCGTGCTGCTGCAGGCCATCAAGCACCTGGCCGATGATCCGGTCGGCTTGCACGATGGCATCGGTGTACTGCCTGGAGTCCGGCCCAAAGTTGTGGCCGGCCTTGTCCACGTGCTCCATGTACAGCGTGGTCAGGCGTGGGGCATCGGCATCGGTCTGCGACAGCCAGTCGAGCACGGTCTGCGCACGCTGTTGCAAGGGTTCCTTGGCGTTGTAGATGCGCCACTGGCTGGGCCGCGTGCCCTGGATCTCGGCTTCGCTGCCCGGCCATGAGGTGGTGGCGGTGCGCACGCCGACCTTCTCGGCACCCACCCAGATCGGTTCGCCGCCCCACCATCCGCTGGTGGTCACCGCAGTGCGGTCGTGCAGCGCGAAGCGACCCAGCTCAGCATCATCCATGCTGTTGTTGATGATGCCGTGGTGGTCCGGACGCAGGCCGGTGACCAGCGTGTAGTGGTTGGGGAAGGTGAGTGACGGATAGGAGGGCGTCATCCAGCGCGCACGCACACCACCGTCGATGATCCGCTGCAGGTTCGGGGTGAGGCCGCGATCCAGGGCATCGGCGCGCAGGCCGTCGATGGAGATCAGCAGCAGCTTCGGCGGCGTGGCCGGGGGCGCGTTCGTGCCGCTTGCCGCGGCGATGGTCGAAGGCGAAGGCGTGGTGGTGCAGGCGGCCAGGGGCAGCAGCAGCGCCAGCGTGCAGGTCAGGCGTACGGATGTCATCCGCCCATGATAATCCGCGGCAATGACGTACCAAAGACACGTGGCGCCCTTGGGCGCCACGTGTCCACGCATTTCACCTTGTCCCCGCGCCCTTGGCGCGCCCCCTTGAACAACAAGGGGGCTCTTCTCCAGACAGATTACGGATGCTTCCATCCACGCATGGCGTGGATCTACCGGAACGAATCAAACCGTCACCGGGAACCTGTCGAAGGCGGGGGGGATGAATCTGCGGGGGCGTGAGCGCCATGGATGGCGCGATCGAGCCTACAGGGACGTACTTGCGGCGTCCCCCGCAGATTCATCCCCCCGCCCAACCCACAGTCAATCCCGAGCCGGCTGTTGCTTCGGCGGTTGCCGCTGCTCTGGCTTGTAGCGGGTGCAGGGCGCAGCCCTGCCTCCAACCCTCATGCAAACAACGGCGCCTGCCGCTGCTCCAGCCGCAGCAATGCCGCCTTGGTTTCCAGGCCGCCACCAAAGCCCGTCAACGTACCGTTGCTGCCGATCACGCGATGGCAGGGCAGCACGATCGGCAACGGATTACGACCATTGGCCGCGCCGACCGCACGGGTCGCCGTCGGCTGGCCCAGCTGCTGCGCCAGCTGCAGGTAGCTCCAGGTCTGGCCGAAAGGAATCAACGCCAGCGCATGCCACACGCGCAGCTGGAACGGCGTGCCATGCGGTGCCAGCACCAGGTCGAAATCGCTGCGCTCACCATGCAGGTACTGCAGCAACTGTTCGCGCGCCTCCGGCAATGCGCCGGGCGCGTAATGCCAGTGCTCGCGGCCGCGCGCAGGATGGCGGTTTTCCGGGAACAGAACGTGGGCCAGGCCATTGTCATCCCCGGCGATGGTGAGTTCACCGATCGGTGTGTCGAAGCGATCGAACAACAGGTTCATGAGGGTTCTCCAACGAAAGTGCCGGACAGGTGCCAAAGATGCAGCACGGCATAGGCGCGCCATGGGCGCCACGATTGCGAACGTGCTTCGGTGGCGCGTTCGCTGAGACGCTGGCCCTGTGCATGGCCCAGCACCTGCTGCAGCACCAGATCACCGGCGGGGAAGGCATCAGGCTGGCCGAGCCCGCGCAGGGCGATGTACTGCGCCGTCCATGGGCCGATGCCCGGCAGTGCCACGCAACGGGCGACGAAATCCTCCAGTGCCTGGCCCGGCCCGAAGTCGAGCTGGCCGCTGGCGCAGGCTGCGGCGAGTGCGCGCACGGTGGCGGCGCGGCTGCGTGGCAGGCCGATCGATTCCAGTGGGGCTTCGGCAAGCACATCCGGCGCCGGAAATTGCCGGTCGAATTCAGACGGCATGCCGGGCAGGTGCGCGCCGTAGGCGTCGACCAGCCGGCGTGCGAATGTGGTCGCCGCCGCCACGCTGACCTGCTGGCCCAGCACCGCGCGCACGCCCACCTCGAAGCCGTCCCAGCCGCCCGGTACGCGCAGGCCAGGTCGCTCGTCGATGCCACGTGCCAGCAACGGTTCGTCGCCCAGTGCTGCGTGCACCTGCTGCAGGTCGGCATCCAGGTCGAACACCCGACGCACGCGGCGCACGATGTCCGGAATCAGGCGCGGGTCGACCGCGCCCAGCTGCAGGCGCAGCTCGGGCCGCTTCGGATCGGCGGTGACGCGCAGCAGGGTGGGGCGCTCGGCTGTGCCCAGTACGCGCTGGTAACTGTCTTCACCGATCAGCTCGATGCCGGGCAGGCTGCGCTTGCGCAGGAATGCCAGCATCCGCGGGAAATCCAGCGGCGGTCGATAGCCCAGGCGAAGCACCAGACCGCCATCGTCGGCGGCCAGTGGATGGTGCTGGCGGCGCAATACGGTAGGTGCCATGCCGCAGCCCTGCAGGAAGGCCGTGTTGAAGCGGCGTAGGCTGTTGTAACCAGCGGCCAGCGCCACGTCGGTCACCGGCAGCGTGGTTTCGGTCAGCAGCTGCTTGGCCAGCAGCAGGCGATGGGTCGCGTGGATCTGCCCTGGCGTTGCCCCCAGACGTTCGACGAACAGGCGTTGCAGCTGGCGTGCGCTGAGGCCGATCTTCCCGGCCAGGTCGGCCACCGGCTGGTCCTGCAGGAAGCCCGCGTGGATCAGCGCCAACGCACGCTGCACGGCCTGTCCGGCCAGTGCCTGTTGTGCCAACGGGGCCAGTTCGGGCCGGCAGCGCAGGCAGGGACGATAGCCAGCCGAAGCGGCGGCAGCAGCCGTGGGGTAATAGGTGATGTTGCGCGGCTTCGGCGGCGGCGCCGGGCACACCGGCCGGCAGTAGATGCCGGTGCTGCGCACGGCGGTGAAGAACACGCCGTCGAAGCGCGCATCACGGGCCAGGCGGGCGCGGTCGCAGGCGGCGGTGTCGAGGGCGAGTGCGGTATCCATGGCGCCAGTCTAGGCGCGTCCGGGGGACAGTACTCGCCATATTCGGACATGGATGCCGGGGGCGGTCGGCCGGGCTGCGCCCGGCACCCGCGGGGGCAACGGCAACGGCAACCTCAACAGCAACAGCGGGCGATCCATGGGATGGCGGGGTGGGTCCGGTTGCAGGGGACGCTGCAAGTACGTCCATGTAAGCTTGGCCGCGGCATCCATGCTGCGGACACCCCTGCAACC
>NZ_JBHZOP010000014.1:0-64117 GCF_042787595.1 Stenotrophomonas sp. YIM B13575
GCCGCAGGAAAGAAAGACGGGCGGGTGATCAACGAAGGCATGAAGTAGATCCACGCCATGCGTGGATTGAACCTTCCCGTGCACCATCCACGCACGGCGTGGATCTACTGCAGCGCGTCCAGGAACAGTTCTGCCTCCTCCGTGCCACCCAGCAGCGCCGAAACAGGCGCCGCAGGAAAGAAAGATGGGCGGGTATCAGCGAAGGCATGAAGTAGATCCACGCCATGCGTGGATTGAACCTTCCCGTGCACCATCCACGCACGGCGTGGATCTACTGCATCGCGTCCAGGAACAGTTCTGCCTCGTCCGTGCCGCTCAGCAGCGCCGAAGCAGGCGCCGCTGGAAAGAGAGACGGGCGGGTGATCAGCGAAGGCATGAAGTAGATCCACGCCATGCGTGGATTGAACCTTCCCGTGCACCATCCACGCATGGCGTGGATCTACTGCATCGCGTCCAGGAACAGTTCTGCCTCGTCCGTGTCGCCCAGCACCGCAGCGACAGCGCGCAGCGCCGCTTCGCGATGTTCGGGGCGGATCCCACCATCATCGTCATCGCTGTACAGGTCCTCATCGGCCTCGAGGTAAACGCTGCCCGCCGCCGCCAGTGCGGCCATCAAGGTCGGTACGTCGGCGACGAACTCGTCGGCGTCCCAGTGGCCCGCGCCATGACGGGCGAACAGCACGCGGCCATCGTTGATGTCGAGGATGAGGGGATCGGCGCCGCGGTCGGCGATCACCAGCCAGTGCGCCGGCCAGTCGCTGATCGGCTCGCCATCAATGCCATTCCAGCGGTAGCCCGCCTGATACGCCCACAGGCGCTGCAACGGCGGCAGCCACACCTCCAGCCCCGGTACGGTGATGCCGCTGGGGCCTTTGGCAGGATTGAACACCTCACCGAACGGGCCGACGCGTGCATAGAATCCGGCCAGCGCGTCCGGCAACGGGAACGGCCCTTGCCACGCGTCGGCGGATTGCGGTTGCAGGGTGCCGAAGCGGGCAAACGTTGCGCGAAGATCATCCATGACGAGGGCAGGGCGGAAGCAGGACAGCACGCAGCGTAGCAGAGCCGGTCGCACGCATCGCCTTCACCGCCACTGGCTATCATGGCCGCCCAGGACAGAGAGGCAGTGCACGTGTCGGTAGCGTTGGTATGGTTCCG
The DNA here is from genome assembly GCF_042787595.1 of Stenotrophomonas sp. YIM B13575. NCBI lineage: Bacteria > Pseudomonadati > Pseudomonadota > Gammaproteobacteria > Lysobacterales > Lysobacteraceae > Stenotrophomonas > Stenotrophomonas sp. YIM B13575. Next base: position 1,159 of record NZ_JBHZOP010000014.1, read on the forward strand.
TCGGGACCTGCGGTTGCAGGACAACCCGGCGCTGCAGGCGGCGCTGGAAGCGGGCCACGATGTGGTGCCGGTCTACATCCACGCCCCGCACGAGGAGGGCGATTGGGCGCCGGGTGCCGCGTCGAACGCCTGGCGCCACCGCTCGCTGGCAGCGCTGGATGGCGACCTGCGTGCACGCGGCTGCTCGCTGGTGCTGCGCACCGGCGACAGCCTGCCGACCCTGCAGGCGCTGATTGATCAGACCGGCGCCGAGGCGGTGTACTGGAACCGCAAGTACGAACCGGCGACGCAACCCCGCGATGCCGCCGTCAAACGCACGCTGCGCGAGCAGGGCATCGATGCGCAGAGCTGCAACGGCAGCCTGCTGTTCGAGCCCTGGGACATCGCCACCCAGCAGGGTCAGCCTTACAAGGTATTCACCCCGTACTGGCGCAACGTGCTCAGCCATTGGCGATTGACGGCCCTGCAGGAGGCGCCGCGCAGATTGACCGCGCACACGGTCGAAGGCCTGGCGCTGGACGCGCTGCAGCTGGCGCCGTCGTTGCAGTGGGACGCCGGCTTCTGGGAGCACTGGCAGCCGGGTGAGGCCGGTGCGCTCGAGGCGCTGTCCGTGTTCGAGGAGGGTGCGCTGCGCGGCTATCGCGAGCAGCGCGATCTGCCGGACCGGGTCGGTACATCGCGGCTGTCGCCGCACCTGCATTTCGGCGAAATTGCCCCGTGGCGCATTGCCCACGCGCTGGAAGGCCTGCGCAGCGCCGGGACCGATGCCGACATCGACGGCTACCTGCGCCAGCTCGGCTGGCGTGATTTCGCCTACCACCTGCTGCACCACTTCCCGAAAACGCCCACGGACAATCTCAACCCGCGTTTCGACCGTTTCCCCTGGGCCAACCCCAGTGCCGCCGAGCTGCAGGACTGGCAGCGCGGCAACACCGGCGTGCCCATCGTCGATGCTGGCCTGCGCGAACTCTGGCATACCGGTTACATGCACAACCGGGTGCGGATGATCGTCGCCAGCTACCTGTGCAAGCACCTGCGTGCGCATTGGCTGCACGGCGCGCAGTGGTTCTGGGACACGCTGGTGGATGCGGACCTGGCCAACAATACGATGGGGTGGCAGTGGGTGGCCGGTACCGGTGCCGACGCGGCTCCCTATTTCCGGGTATTCAATCCCGTTACCCAGGCCGAGAAGTTCGATCCACAAGCGAGTTACATCAGTCGTTGGGTGCCGGAGCTGGCGGCGCTGCCGGTGAAGGCGCGGTTCGCTCCCTGGCAGCACCCGCAGCTGTTGGCCGAACGCGCGCCCGGGTATCCGCGCACGCCGCTGGTGGACCTGGCGGCAGGCCGTGATGCGGCGCTGGCCGCCTACCGTCAGTCGGCGGCGGGGTAAAGCGCTGGCTGAGCGGTCCAGACAGCTAGCTGAACACGTCCCTGTCGGCCGCTGCGATCATCATGCCGACATCGCGTCCGGCTGTTTATCCTCGTTGCCGCCCGCAAGCCGCCGGCCCGACCGGAAACCAAGGAGAAAACCATGATCCGCAATACCACCCGCAACGTCGCACTGGCCCTGATGAGTGCGGCCGTCCTGTCGGCCTGCGCCACCGGCGGCTCCTATGTGCAGAGTGATCCGTACGGCAACCCGACCGAGCAGCAGAACCGCACCGGCCGCAATGCCCTGATCGGTACCGCCATCGGCGTGGCCGCGGGCCTGCTGACCGGCGACAGCGCGACCGAGCGTCGCCAGCATGCGCTGATCGGCGCGGGTATCGGTGCACTCAGCGGCGCCGCCGTGGGTCAGTACCAGGATCGCCAGGAGCGCGCGCTGCGCGAGCGCACCGCCAACACCGGCATCGATGTGCAGCGTCAGGGCGACAACATCACGCTGAACCTGCCGGACGGCATCACCTTCGACTTTGGCAAGTCGGCGTTGAAGCCGCAGTTCTACGGCTCGCTCAATGGCGTTGCCGGCACCCTGCGCGACTACAACCAGACCATGATCGAAGTGGTCGGCCACACCGACAGCATCGGCAGCGACGCGGTCAACAACCGCCTGTCCAAGGAGCGTGCTGATTCGGTGGCGCAGTACCTGATCGGTCAGGGCGTGCAGAGCGTGCGCATCGAGACCCTGGGCGCCGGCAAGTCCTACCCGATTGCCGACAACAGCACCGATGCCGGCCGTGCCAAGAACCGCCGCGTCGAGATCCGAGTGATTCCCCTCAAACAATAATGCCTAGCGTTGTTGCTTGAGCCGGTCAGGTCATCGGCCGGAACGAAAATGCCGCCCTTGAAGGCGGCATTTTTGTGGGTGCCGGTCTTGCCCGGCACGCCGATAGCGCATGTGGAGACCCGTGCCGACCAAGGTCGGCGACTACCAGGAGATTGGAGGCGGCATTGTTGTGGATTACGCCGCCGACGCAGCCACCTTCTCCAGGATCCGCTTGCCGCTGCTCGCCAGTGCCGCTTCTTCCTGTTCCTGCTGCTGCCGCGCCAGCTTCGCACCGGGGCACTGCGCCAGCATGTAGTTGGCGTCGAAGTTGAGCTTCTCCACCAGGAAGTCGACGAACGCGCGCACCTTCGGCGAGACCAGGCGGCCGCCGGCGAACACAGCATTGAAATCCACTTCCGGACCGGTCCAGCCGGCCAGCACGCGGCGCACCATGCCCGACTCGACGAACGGCTTGGCCATCACGTCGCCGGTCAGCAGCAGGCCTTCGCCGCACACCAGCGCACCATTCAGCGCCGACATGTCGTTGGCCGTCATCAGCGGCGTCACCGGGAAGTCGCGCAGCTCGCCGCCGTTCTCGCCCAGCTGCCAGGTAAAGCGTGGCGAATTGCCGGTGTGGTACGGCTTGCGCATGGCCAGGATGCGGTGGAACTGCAGCTCTTCCGGATGCAGCGGCTCGCCGTAGCGCTCGATGTAGGCCGGGCTGGCGAACACCTGCGTGCGCAGGCTGCCGAGCTTGCGCGCCACCAGGTTGGAATCGGGCAGGGCACCCACGCGCAGGGCGAGATCGGCCTCGCCGGCGATCAGGTCCAGCTTCTCGTTGCCCATGTGCATGTCCAGGCGGATTTCCGGGTACTGCGCATGGAACTGGCCCAGCAGCGGTGCGATCCAGGTGATGCCGATCGAATAGGGCACGGTGAAGCGCAGCCAGCCGCGCGGGCCGGACTGCAGCTGGCTGACCGCGCTTTCGGCTTCTTCAAGCTCGCGCGCGATGCGCTGGCAATGCTCGTGATAGATCGAGCCGGCCTCGGTGAGGCCGAGGCGGCGCGTGGTCCGGTGCAGCAGGCGCGCACCGAGGCGCGTTTCCAGTTCCTGCACCTTGCGGCTGACCGTGGTCTTGGGCAGGCCGAGCGATTTGGCAGCCGCGATGAAGCTGCCTTGCTCGACCACTTTGACGAAGATCAGCGTCTCGTTGAGATCGTGGGACATGGTCAGGAATCCTGGACGTCGGGGATGGGGCAATCGTGACAGAACGATTGGACCGGGGACGGGATGATTATTCCCCTTAATCAGGACTAATCAAGTAGGGGTTTGAGGTCTATCGTGGCGCCATTCGCTAATTGGAGCCCGTCCGCCATGAGCCTGCGCAACATTCTTGCCCGCTTCCGGATTGCCGGCCAGAACGCTCTGGACCTGGCAATGACCGTCGAATCCCGTCCCAGCTCCTTGGTTAACAAGGATTTTCGGGAGTTTACCGCACCCATGCGTCAGCAGCGTGGCGGTGCCTTGCACCTTGCTTCGCACAAGAGTGACCGACTGCGTCGAATCGGGACTATCCCGGATTTGGGAGGAAATGTCCCGTGAATGGGATTCTGACGCCCGAAGTCCTGGTTCTCGGCGGCACCGGCGCCGTCGGCCAGGGTGTGGTCGGCGCCCTGCTGGAGGCCGGCAGCCCCGTGCTGGTGGTCGGCCGCGATCCGCGCCGCCTGGCTGCGTTGCACGAGCAGTTCGCCGATGAGCCGGGCCTGCAGACGATGCTGGGTTCGCTCAGCGACGACGGCTCGGCACGCGCGCTGGCCGAACGCGTGGCGCAGCGCCCGCGTCCGCTAGCAGCGGTGATCGCGGCAATGGGCGGTCCGTACAACCGCGGTCGTGTGGTCGAGCGTGGTGGCGACGCACTGTCGGCGGCATTGCAGGCTGACCTGATGCCGCATGTGCACGCGGTGCGTCATCTGTTGCCGCTGCTGCAGGACAACGTGCATGCCCGTCGCTACGTGATGATCGGCAGCCCGGCCGGGCTGAAGCCCTGGGCCGGTTATGGCGAGACCTCGATCACCACGGCCGCGCTGCGCATGTATGCGCAGGTGGTGCACCAGGAAGCGCAGGCCGTCGGCGTTCGCGCGCAGATGCTGGAAGTGTGCAGCCCGGTCTGCACGCCGGCCAACGCCGCCAACGCCTGCATCGAATGGCCGAGTTCACTGCTGGTCGGTCGCCGCGTGGTGTCCCTGCTCGATGGTTGCCGCGACAACCGCGCAATCGTCCGTTGCGACAGCAGTGATGCCGAACTGCCACGCGGCCTGCTGCACCTGGAAATACCGCCGCTGTGGCGCGACACCGCGGGCGTTGCTTGACCTCAGCCTTGGTTGAGGTCGCAGGATACGCCGCCAAAAGTTGATAGCAATTCTCAAATAGCTGTACCACCCCTCCGTACGGATGCATGCCATGACTTCCCCCAACACCACTCCACATCGTTTCCGTCATCGCCTGGCGATGGCTGGCGTGTCGATCCTCGCTGCCGCCGTTCTGGCTGCCTGCAGCGGTGGCCATGCCGAAGAAGCTGGCGCACCGCCCCCGCCGCAGGTCAGCGCTGCCCCTGTACTGCTCAAGCAGATCAGCCAGTGGGATGAATTCAGCGGTCGCGTCGAGGCCGTACAGAGCGTCGAACTGCGCCCGCGCGTGTCCGGCTACATCGACAAGGTCAATTATGTGGAAGGCGAAGAGGTGAAGAAGGGCGCCGTCCTGTTCACCATCGATGCCCGCAGCTACCAGGCCGAGTACGATCGCGCCAACGCCGAACTGGCCCGTGCCCGCACCCAGGCGGTGCTTGCCCGCAGCGAGTCCGAGCGTGCCAAGCGCCTGGCCGAGCAGCAGGCGATCTCCACCGAAACGGCCGAACAGCGTCGCGCGGCCGCCGACCAGTCCGGTGCGGCAGTGCAGGCTGCGCAGGCCGCGCTGGATGCAGCGCGCCTCAACCTTGAGTTCACCAAGGTGCGTGCGCCGATCGACGGCCGTGCCGGTCGCGCGATGGTCACCGCCGGCAACCTGGTCACCGCCGGTGACAGTGCCAGCGTGCTGACCACGCTGGTCTCGCTGGATACGGTGTTCGTCTATTTCGATGCCGACGAAAGCACCTTCCTGCGGTACGCGCAGATGGCACGCAAGGGCGAGCGCCCGAGCGAGCGCGACAGCGAGCTGCCGGTGAAGGTCGGCCTGTCCGGTGAAGATGGCTACCCGCACACGGGCAAGGTCGACTTCCTCGACAACCAGGTGACCCGCAGCACCGGCACCATCCGCGTGCGCGCGCTGCTGGACAACGCCGATCGCCAGTTCACTCCGGGCCTGTTCGCCCGCGTGCAGCTGCTCGGCAGCGGCCAGTTCCAGGCCATGCTGATCGACGACAAGGCCGTGCTGACCGACCAGGACCGCAAGTACGTCTACGTGGTCGACAAGGATGGCAAGGCCCAGCGCCGCGACATCCAGCTTGGCCGCACCGCCGAAGGCCTGCGCATTGTCGAGAAGGGTCTGGCCGCCGGTGACAAGGTGATCATCGATGGCGTGCAGAAGGTCTTCATGCCCGGTATGCCGGTGCAGGCGAAGGCGGTGGCGATGCAGCCCACCGCTGCGCCGGCGCCGGGTCGCGATGCAACTGCCGCACTGAACCACTGATCCGCGTCCCCGCTTAGCTGCCGGTGCCAGCGGCAGCCGTCACTGCCTTCGCCAGATTGGCGAGGGGCAGGGCGGCTGTTGCCCGCCGACGGCCTTTTCCAGGAATTCTTCCATGGACTTTTCCCGTTTCTTCATCGACAGGCCGATCTTCGCGGCGGTGCTGTCGATCGTGATCTTCGCCGCCGGCCTGATCTCGATTCCGATGCTGCCCATCGGTGAGTACCCCGAAGTGGTGCCGCCGTCGGTCGTGGTGCGTACCGTGTATCCGGGCGCCAACCCCAAGGTGATCGCCGAAACCGTGGCCACCCCGCTGGAGGAGGCCATCAACGGCGTTGAGGGCATGATCTACCTCAAGTCGGTGGCCGGCTCTGACGGCGTGCTGCAGATGACCATCACCTTCCGCCCGGGCACCGACCCGGACGAAGCGGCGGTGAAGGTGCAGAACCGCGTCGCCCAGGCCCAGGCGCGACTGCCCGAGGACGTGCGCCGGCAAGGCGTGACCACCCAGAAGCAGTCGCCCACCTTCCTGATGGTGGTGCACCTGACCTCGCCCAACGGCAAGTACGACACCCTGTACCTGCGCAACTACGCCCGCCTGCACGTCAAGGACGCGCTGGCACGTATCCAGGGCGTGGGCGATGCGCAGATCTTCGGCGGTGGCGACTACGCCATGCGCGCCTGGCTGGACCCGGACAAGGTTGCCGCGCGCGGCCTGACCGCCAGCGATGTGGTGCGTGCCATGCGCGAGCAGAACGTGCAGGTCTCGGCCGGCCAGCTCGGCGCCGAGCCGATGCCCAACAGCCAGTTCCTGACCCTGATCAACGCCCAGGGCCGCCTGCGCAGCGAGCAGGAGTTCGGCGACATCGTGCTCAAGAGCGGCGTAGACGGTGAAGTGGTGCGGTTGTCGGACGTGGCCCGGGTTGAACTGGGCGCTGGCGACTACACCCTGCGCTCGCAGCTGGACGGCAAGAACGCGGTGGGTATCGGTATCTTCCAGGCCCCCGGCGCCAACGCGCTGGAGATCCGCGATGCGGTGATGGCCAGCATGGACGAGATGCAGAAGACCATGCCGGCCGACGTGAAGTACGAGGCGGTGTATGACACCACCATCTTCGTGCGCGACTCGATCAAGGCGGTGGTCTCGACCCTGCTGGAAGCCATCGCGCTGGTGGTGCTGGTGGTGATCCTGTTCCTGCAGACCTGGCGTGCCTCGATCATCCCGCTCATCGCAGTGCCGGTGTCGATCGTCGGTACGTTCGGCGCGCTGTACCTGCTGGGCTTCTCGATCAACACGCTGAGCCTGTTCGGCCTGGTGCTGGCGATCGGCATCGTGGTCGATGACGCGATCGTGGTGGTGGAAAACGTTGAACGCAACATCGAGGAAGGCCTGACCCCGCTGGCCGCTGCGCATCAGGCGATGCGCGAAGTGTCCGGGCCGATCATCGCCATCGCGCTGGTGTTGTGTGCGGTGTTCGTGCCGATGGCGTTCCTGTCGGGCGTCACCGGTCAGTTCTACAAGCAGTTCGCGGTCACCATCGCCATTTCCACGGTGATCTCGGCGATCAACTCGCTGACCCTGTCGCCGGCCCTGGCCGCCCGCCTGCTGAAGCCGCATGGCGCGCCGAAGGATGCCCCGACCCGCATCATCGACCGTCTGTTCGGCTGGGTGTTCCGTCCGTTCAACCGCTTCTTCAAGTCCAGCTCGGAAAAGTACGAGCGTGGCGTGTCGAAGATCCTCGGCCGTCGTGGTGCGGTGTTCGTGGTGTACGCGGTGCTGCTGGTCGGTACCGGCTTCATCTTCAAGCTGGTGCCGCCGGGCTTCATTCCGACCCAGGACAAGCTGTACCTGATTGCCGGTGTGAAGCTGCCGGAGGGTTCGTCGATCGCGCGCACCGATGAAATGCTGCGCAAGGTCGCCAAGATCGCCCAGGAAACCGACGGTGTGGCCCACACCATCTCGTTCCCGGGCCTGAATGCCCTGCAGTTCACCAACACGCCCAACACCGGTGTCGCGTTCATTCCGCTCAAGCCGTTCAGCGAGCGCCATGGCCGTACCGCCGCGCAGATCAATGCCGAGATCAACCAGAAGATCGCAGGCCTGCAGGAAGGGTTTGCCTTCGCCATGATGCCGCCGCCGATCCTTGGCCTCGGTAACGGCAACGGCTACCAGATGTTCATCCAGGACCGTGGCAACCTCGGCTATGGCGCGTTGCAGAACGCGGTGCAGTCGATGCAGGGTGCGGTTGCGCAGACCCCGGGCATGGCCTTCCCGATCACCAGCTACCAGGCCAACGTGCCGCAGCTGGATGCCGAGGTGGACCGTGTAAAGGCAAAGGCCCAGGGCGTACAGCTGACCGAGTTGTTCGACACGCTGCAGACCTACCTGGGTTCGGCGTACGTCAACGACTTCAACCAGTTCGGGCGTACCTGGCAGGTGATCGCACAGGCCGATGGTCAGTTCCGTGACAGCGTCGAGGACATCGGCAAGCTGCGCACCCGCAATGACCGTGGCGAGATGGTGCCGATCGGCTCGATGGTCACCGTCAAGGAAACCTACGGTCCGGACCCGGTGCTGCGCTTCAACGGCTACCCGGCCGCTGACCTGGCCGGTGAAGCCGACCCGCGTGTGCTGTCCTCGGCCGAAGCGATGAACAACCTCACCGCCATCGCCGCCAAGGTGCTGCCGGTGGGCATGGCGACCGAATGGACCGACCTGAGCTACCAGCAGGCGACCCAGGGCAAGGCGGCCTTCATCGTGTTCCCGGTGGCGATCATGCTGGCGTTCCTGGTGCTGGCCGCGTTGTACGAAAGCTGGTCGCTGCCGCTGGCGGTGATCCTGATCGTGCCGATGACCCTGCTGTCCGCGCTGTTCGGCGTGTGGATGACCGGCGGCGACAACAACGTGTTCGTGCAGGTCGGCCTGGTGGTGCTGATGGGCCTGGCGTGCAAGAACGCGATCCTGATCGTCGAGTTCGCCAGAGAGCTGGAGATGGGCGGCAAGGGCATCGTCGAAGCGGCACTGGAAGCCTGCCGCCTGCGTCTGCGCCCGATCGTGATGACCTCCATCGCCTTCATCGCCGGCACCGTGCCGCTGGTGCTGTCGCATGGTGCTGGCGCCGAAGTGCGCTCGGTGACCGGTATCACCGTGTTCGCCGGCATGCTGGGCGTGACCCTGTTCGGCCTGTTCCTGACCCCGGTGTTCTACGTGGCACTGCGCAAGTTCGTCACCCGCAATGGTGGTGGCCAGCTGGTGCAGCACGGCGAGCCGACCATCCACCACTGACATGGAAAACAGCGGCGCCGGCAACCACCGGCGCCCGCTTCCCCCTACCAAGGCAATGAATCCATGAACACCCATCAGAACAAGATCGCGCTGGTCACCGGCGCAACCCGCGGCATCGGCCTGGAAACCGTGCGCCAGCTGGCGCAGGCCGGCGTGCATACGCTGCTGGCCGGGCGCAAGCGCGAGACCGCCGTCGAACTGGCACTGAAGCTGCAGGCAGAAGGCCTGCCGGTGGAGGCACTGCAGCTGGACGTCAACGATGGCGCCAGCATCGCCGAGGCGGTCGAGCAGGTGCGCCAGCGCCATGGCCGTCTGGACATCCTGGTCAACAACGCCGGCATCATGATCGAGAACCCGGCACAGCTGCCGTCGGAACAGTCGCTGGACACCTGGCGTCGCACCTTCGACACCAACGTGTACGCGCTGGTGGCAGTGACCCAGGCCTTCCTGCCGCTGATCAAGCAGGCCAAGTCCGGCCGCATCGTCAACGTCTCCAGCATGCTCGGCTCGCAGACCCTGCATGCCGACCCGACCTCGGGCATCTACGACTTCAAGATCCCTGCGTACAACGCGTCCAAGGCCGCAGTGAACAGCTGGACCCTGGCCCTGGCCCATGAGCTGCGCAGTACGCCGATCAAGGTCAACACCGTGCACCCCGGCTACGTGAAAACCGATATGAACGGTGGCAACGGCGAGATCGAGATCGCCGAGGGCGCGCGCTCCAGCGTGCAGATGTCGCTGATCGGCGAGTCCGGCGCCAGCGGCAGCTTCACCTACCTGGGCGAGGTGCTGCCATGGTGATCCGCACCCTGGCGATGGCCGTCTCCAGCCTGGTGCTGGCGGGCTGTGTCAGCGTCGGCCCCAACTACAAGGCACCGGTGCAGGAGCCCGTCGTCCTGCAGGGCGCGCAGCAGCCGGTGTTCAGCACCACCTCGCCGGTGGCCAGCTGGTGGGCGCAGTTCGATGATCCGGTGCTTGAAGAACTGGTGCACGGCGCCTTGTCGGACAACCTGGACCTGCGCGTGGCTGTGGCCCGCGTCAGCCAGGCCCGTGCCGTGTTCGTCGAGAGCCGCTTCGACCAGGCACCGCACGTTACCGCCGGCGGCAGCTACGATCGCCGCAAGCAACCGGATCCGCAGCTGGGTGGGCAGCGGGTGTTCAGTGAAAGCTACCAGCTCGGCTTCGATGCGGGCTGGGAGCTGGATCTGTTCGGCCGCAAGCGCCGCGCGGCAGAGGCTGCGCGTGCCGACCTGGACGCCGAGCAGGCCAACCTTGCCGACGCGCAGGTGCTGATCGCTGCCGAAGTGGCACGCAACTACTTCGAGTTGCGTGGCACCCAGAAGCGCATCGCGGTCGCCCAGCGCACCTTGGTCAACCTGCGCGATACGCAGCGGCTGACCGAGGCACGCTGGGAACTGGGTGCCGGCAGCGAGCTGGACGTGCAGAGCAGCCGCGCACGCTTGAAGGCCATCGAAGCCGACATCCCGCTGCTGGAAGTGGCCGAGACGCAGTCGCGCAACCGGCTTGCCGTCCTGCTTGGGCAGCGCCCGGAAGTGCTGACGGCCATGCTGGCACCGCACGAAGTACCGGCGTTTGCCAAGGCATTGCCGCTGGGCGATACCCGCGAACTGCTGCGTCAGCGTGCCGACGTGCGGGTGGCCGAGCGTCGCCTGGCTGCCGCCACCGCGCGTGTCGGTGTTGCCACCGCCGATCTGTTCCCGCGGCTGTCGCTGTCTGGTTTCGTCGGCTTCCTCGGTGGCGATGCCAGTGGCCTGGTCAACGGCAACAACAAGGCCTGGTCGCTGACCCCGTCGCTGAGCTGGGCGGCATTCGATTTCGGCACGGTCAAGGCACGCCTGCGTGCGAGCAAGGCCGAGGCCGAGGGCGTGGCCGCACAGTACGAGCAGGCGGTGCTGCTGGCGCTGGAAGACACCGAGAACGCGTTGACCCGCTACTCCAAGCAGCAGGCACGGCTGGCCATCGTGGTCGAGCAGGCGCAGGCAGCACGACGGGCCGAATCGCTGGCGCAGATCCGCTACCGCGAGGGCTCGGAAGACTTCCTGACCCTGCTTGACGCGCAGCGCACGCAGCTGGTGGCCGATGATGCACTGGCCGCCGCCGAATCGGAGGTCAACGTCAGCGTGGTGGGCGTGTACAAGGCACTGGGTGGCTGGGGCCAGTCACCGCAGGCGCCGAGCGTGGCCCAGGCGCGCTGATCGGCAGGGGACGGGAGCATCAGCTTCCGTCCCTTTTTTCGCTACGGCCAGAGGTTGGCCGGGGCATCGGGGTCGCGCATGCGCACGATGCAGAAACGATGACCGGTGGGCGCTTCCATCACCCACCAGCGTTTGACGAAACCGACCCGGCGCGCACCGAGCTTTTCCAGCCGTTCGGCTTCGGCGTCGATGTCGTCACTTTCGATATCCAGGTGCACCCGCGACGGGTGATCGACCCGCTGCACCTCCACGTTCAAGCCTGCCGGCGCACCTGTCAGGTCGGCGTACTCGGCGTCGCCTTCGCCACGGGCGGGCCCAGCCTGCAGGCCCAGCGCTGCGGCCCAGAAGCGGGCACTGTCTGCGGCAGGGGTGTCCTGGCAATCGATGATGAATCCGGCCAGTCGGCTGCGATGGGTCATGTGCCGTCTCCGCTCAATGAGGGTGCTGGCAGGGTAGCGCGTGTGCCGCCGCGCGCGTTCTCGCCGCCATGACGTTTCTGACTCTGCCGGAAGTGCCGCCCACCGTGTAACTAGTGGGGAAACACGGGAGGACAGGACATGAGCGAACAGAAGCAATCGGCCCAACGGACGCTGCTCGGCGATCCCGGCTTGCCGGGAGCCGGGCTGTCGGTGGCGGTGGTGGTGGTGCTGGTACTGGCGGCGATGGCTGCGGTGATCGGCTTCCTGCGCCTGCCCGATTCAATGCTGGGGGTCGGCCTTGTCGGCATTGCGGTGTTCCTCGCCGTCGGCGCACGCATCTGCCAGGCGCGCGACCAGCACCAGGCGTTGTACCGCCTGCTGGGCAAGCGCCCCCCGCCGTAGCGAGGGCCGCTACAGTGCTCAGGGCTTCGGCCAGTCCAGCTCAACCACCAGCGGGAAGTGGTCGGAGGGCAGCACGCCGTCGATGCGGCGGTCATCGGTGAGGAAGCTGCGCGCGTGGAAGCCGCGCACCAGCACCCAGTCCAGCTCGGCGGTCGCCGTGCCGGTGAAGTTGTGGAAGGTCAGGCGCGGACCCTGCGGCGACTTGACCTGGGTGCGCGTGTCCTGCAGCACCCGGGTGAAGGCCTGGTAGGTGCCGCCGCCGGGCTCGCTGTTGAAATCGCCGGTCAGCACCACCGGCAGATCGGAAGGCAGTGCGGCCACGCGCGTGGCGATCAGTTCGGCGCCCTTGATCCGCCGCGGTTCGTCTTCGTCGCGGTAGGGCAGGTGGGTGTTCATGAAGTAGAAGCGACGGCCATCATCCAGGCGGCGGAACACCGCCCAGGTGACCATGCGCGGGAACAGGTTGCCCCAGCTGATGCTGCCCGCAACGTCAGGTGTATCGGACAGCCAGAAGTTGCCGGACTGCTCCACCGCCAGCACCTTGCTGTCGTAGAACACGCCCATGTGCTCGTCGCCGCTGCCCCCGCGGCGGCCTTCGCCGAACCAGCGATAGTCGGGCAGCTGCTCGGCCAGGTAGTTGGCCTGTTCCAGCACCAGTTCCTGGGTACCGATCACGGCCGGGTGTGCCTGCTGGATCACCTTGACCATGGCATCGCGGCGATCTTCCCAGCGCTTGCCAGGGTCGGTATCGGCCGGCGTACGCACGTTGAAGGACATCACCTTCAGCGGCGCGGGCGAGGCTGCCCAGGTGACGGCAGGCAGTGCAAACGCCAGGAGTGCGCAGAGCGCGGACGTGCGGAAGCGTGACAACATCGTGGAATCCCTCCATTCCATGAAAGCGGTTTCATGGAGGATGCCATGGAAGGCAAGGGCAGCGGTATGCCGGGACAGGCGGCTGCAAGGGCCGGGCGGACGGCGAGCGACCGCCCGGCAGATGCCACTGGGCGATCAGGGGTCGTACATCATCCCGTTCTCGTCGCGGTTGTAGTGGTCGCTGGCCACGCGGGTGCCATCGTCATAGACCACATACAGCGTGCAACGCTGGTGGATGCCGAAGCCGGCACGGAAGGGCACGCACTCTTCCTGCAGGCCGACCTCTTCGGCGGCAGTTGCCGGCGCTGAAGGCACCAGCCCGGCAAGCGCCAGCACGGCACCGAATGAACACGCGAACAGTTTCTTGTGCAGCATCATTGATCACTCTCCTTGTAGTCGAGGTGCTGTGCAGATCAGTCTGCCGGGAGGTACCACTGACCGTTCTGGTCGATCCAGTACACCGACGTGAAAACGGTGCCATCTGCCAGAGTGCGGGTAACTGTGCAGCGCTGATGCACGAGGTTTGGCCCCAGTCTTACGGGCACGCAATCGGTCGTCGATCCGGGAGACCCGGCCGCGTGGCTGCTTGCCGGTACCATACTGCCCACTGCCAACATCAATGCGGCCATCGAGGCCAGTTGCAGTTTCATCAGCATCATCCTTGCTTCTGCAATCGCGCACATGCGCCTGGCCTGTTTAGCATGCGACCGCAGCAGCCGGAAGTGTCGCGCCTCGTTCAGTCGCCGATCTCACCGCGCCGGCCGGCGGCCCGCACTGCCTGTGCGGTGGTCGCCACGCCCAGCCGCTGGCGTGCCCTGCGCAGGTGGTTTTCCACGGTGCGCGCGGACAGACCAAGGGTGGCAGCGATGTCGGCCTGGCGACGACCGGCGGCAACCCAGCGCAGGACCTCACGCTCGCGCGCGCTGAGTGTGCCGGCAGGCACAACCGCCGGGGCGACAGAAAGCCGATGCGCCGCACGGAAGGCGGCGGTGCCGATCAGCTCCAGCAGCAACCGTGCCGATGGAGATGCGTCGATCGTGCGCCCGCCCCAGCTGACCGCCCCTTCCAGGCCGGTTGCACCGAACACCGGCACCTGCAGGCCGTGCAGTCCTTCGCCCCGCGGTTGCCGCACGACCTGGTAGCGCTCGCCGCGCACGCCTTGCTGCTTGCTCCAGAAGAAGGGCGCATCGCTGTCCAGCACATGGCGATTGACCGGGCACGCATGCAGGTAGTGCGCCATGTCAGTGCTGGCGGCCTCACCGAACCAATCGCCATCGATCCAGTACAGGCGCTGCGCGCCGCGTTCCAGATCGGTGCCGGTGGCGAACATCAGCGTGCGGTCATAGCCCAGCGGCGCGCCGGTGCTGCGCAGCAACGCGCCGACCGCCGCCAGCGAACGCGCGCGCTCCAGCACCAGCAATGACGGCACCACGCTGTCCATGTCGATCAGCGCGTGGCCAGCGCATCCAGCAGGGTGCGCGCGGCCAGCTTGCCCAGCGCATTGCCCGCCAGCGGGCTGTCGCCGGTCAGCAGCAGACGGTCCTGCATCACGCTGCCGTCGATGCCCTCGTTGACGATCTGCACGCCCTGCTGGGCCAGACGCTCACCGAAGAACCAGGGCAGTTGACCGGGCATGTAGCCGATATCCGGGGTCTGCCGGTCCATCGCATCGGGGAAGGCGCAGATCCGATGGCCACGGAACAATGAACCGCCATCGGCTTCATCCACGCCCGCCGCCAGCAACGCGGCAGGACCGTGGCAGAGGGTGATGATGTGGCGCTGATGGTCCATCGCCCACTGCAGGGTGGCCTTCACTGCGCGACTTTCCGGCAGGCCGATCAACGCACCGTGACCACCGGGAATGAACACTGCGGCATAGTCCGAGCCGGCATCCAGCGCGGCCGCCACGTCATCCAGGTGCAGAGGCTGGCGGAAGCGTGATTCGTAGCGCTCGTACAGTCCGCCGATCTCGCGGTCCTCGCCTGGGAACGCCCACCACTCGAACTTCACCGGGTTGCCCGACAGCGTGGCCACGTCGATCCCGAAACCGGCCTTGTCCAGGTGATACATCGGCAGCAGCGTCTCCACCGGATGGTTGCCGGTGGAGAACAGATGGCCGTTGGCGGTAGGCAGGTAACGTTCGTCGGCGGCGATCATCAGCACCTTCCAGCGCCCGTCACGGCGGGCGTCCGGATAGTCCGCACCGGACAGATCGGTGGTTGCCGAAGTGAACTGGGACAGCGAGTACGGCGACGGGAAAAACGCATCGCGCTCGGCCGGATCGGGGCTGGGCTGGCGGCTGGGCTCTGAGGTGTTCATGTGGACCTCCTGCGGAAGAGAGTGGTCAGCTTAGCCAGAGCGATGCGTACGCACGATGAGGGTTTTCCCCCAATGCGATCAGGCAGGCTGCGCTTGCTGAACCCGCTGATAGGCGTCGTCCAGCAGTGCCAGGAAGGCCTGTCGCTGTGCGGCATCAAGCACCACCGCGCGCTCGAATGCATCCACGCTCGCACTCCAGTCCACCAGTGTGTCGTCGTTGTAGAGGGTCTGATGCCGTTCCCATGCCCCGCCCGCCTTCAGGTACAGCCACTTGTCGAACAGGTGCAGCGAGCTGCCGTTGTCCAGTTGCAGGGGACGGGTGGTCCTGGTGTGGGCCAGCAGGCTGCGCAGTGCAGGTGAATCGTGAAGCTGGCCTGCCCAGACGTGGTTGCCGAGATGTTGATCGGCAAAGCGCAGGATCGCCTGGTGATCGTCCTCCAGCCCGGCCTCGTAGAGTGCCTGCGGCACCCGCAGGTGTCGGCGATCGAACAACCACTTCAGTACCAGCGTTGCCGCCTGCGGGGTGGTGTTGTGTTCATTGCCAGGGTCGAAATCATGATGGCCGATGAACTCGCGGTCCTCGCGCAGATTGAGCTGGATGGTGTCCACGCGCTGCCTGCGCTTGCAGAACCAGAGCTTGATTTCCACGTCCCCGGTCAGCGGCTTTTCAAAGTAGACCGTATCGCCGAATTCTTCCATCAGGCCGTTGAAATACGCCAGGCAGTCCTGGAGTGTGGCTGCAGGCTGCACGTATCCGTCCCAGAAGCCTTCGGGCTTTGGCGGATTGCCCTTGGGCCGGCGACTGAACAGGGTGGCGGACTTGAAGTGGCTCAGCAGGCTGCCACGCGCTCCGCTGGTGGGCGGATAGAAGCGATCGTTGATGATGTCGAAGGCGAAGTAGAACTCCATGTCGTGGAGCTTGTCCTTGACTGACTTCTGCCCCTGGTTCGCGCTGATCGTGGCCGGCGGCTTGCCGATACCGTGCTGTGCGAACCATGCCTGCAGATGAGCGTCTGAGCCTTTGCTGCCGAGCAGTTCGACCAGTGTTGAGATATGCATTCCATTGCCTCGTTGTTGGTGGCCCGGTCGGAAAAGCGCGGGCCAGGGTTGCTGGATTTCGTGTGCTACTTCGCCGGCAGAGGATGGACCTCCATGTCCTCATGCAGGATGCGGCGAAGTTCGACGATGGCCGGCGTAGCTTCCTGCACGCTGTGACCGGACACGATCACCTTTTCCGAAACGGCATGTGGCAGGTGCGAACTCCAGTACGGCACCAGTCCATCGTCGGTCTTTTCCAGCGGACCTTCGGCCTGGGTGCGCGCGATGATCGAGTGGTAACGCACCTTCGGCGATATCGGTAGATCGGCCACGGCCTTGACGAAGGCATCGTCCTTGTCCAGGTTCTGGATGCTGTTCATCTGGTAGCCGTGCTTGTCGTCGTTGCGCTCGACCTTGCCGTCGTTTGCCAACGTCGCGACATCCTCCAGCACGGTCAGCGGCAGGCGCACGAAGCGGCCCAGCCAGCGTCCCAAGCGCGTGCCTGCGACATCGGTGCCGCGATGCGGGGTAGCGATGAACACCACCCGCGAGATTTCCGGCTCCGGCTGGAATGTCAGCACCGGTGCGCCCTTCGTACGCAGCAGTTCGCGCTGCGCCGGAGTCATCTGCGCGGTCGCCAACAGGGTATCGACCAGATGGTCGCCGGAGGAGGACACCATCAGCCGCGAAATCACCCCGCCCATGCTGTGGGCGACCACCACCATGTCGTGCGAGGCGAGCGCCTGGCCGCTCGGGTCGAAGTGCCGCAGCGTGTCGTGCAGGATCCGCCGGATCTCATCGTGGCTGAGCGCGATCGGCATGTTGGTCGGGTAGTAGAACTGCCAGATCTGGAAATCGCCGCGGATCTCATCGTCGCGCATCAGTTCGTTGGCCACGTTCACCCACGCTTCCGGGCTGCTGGCCAGGCCATGGATCATCAGCAGCACGCGGCGGTTCGGATCGTACGGCTGCATCATGAACAGGTGCGGTTTTTCGATGCCGCCCTTGCCACCGAACAATGTACGCAGCGATTGCCGGCTGAAGTTGGAGCGGGCCAGCCACAGCGCGTAGCCGGCGGTGAAGTTCGCCGCCAGCGGCACCTGCTCGCCATGCAGTTCCACCACCGCCACCTGGTAGGGGTCGTGGATCTCCAGTTCCGGCTCGTCGTCGTGCAGCACTTCCCACAGGTTCTTGCCCGAGAAGCGCAGCAGCACAGTCATCGACGGCGACGGCATCTCGCTCCAGTCGCGCTCGGTCGCCGGTGCCGTGCCTGCAGCGGCCGCCGCCAGTCCTGTGCTGGCCGGGTCGGCCATCACCGCCACCAGCTCGGCACCGAAGCCATCGCGTCGATGCACGCTGCGCAGGGTGCCGGTGAAGGACATCGATGCAGCCGGTACCAGTTCGATCGGTTCGCGCGTGTCCGCTGCCGCGCCGTCATCGGCAGGCGCCAGCACGAAGGTCCAGCGGCCCAGCTGGAACCGCCCGTTGTGGTTGCGCACCTGCTTGCTCGAGTAGGCCTCGAACAGCAGCACGGCGGATTCCTGCACGGCCAGATTGTAGTAGTCGCGCACCTGGGTCTGGCGGTCTTCGAAGCCACGCTGGTTGGCGGTGCGTTCGGTGAAGAACAGATACGCATAGGACTGCCGTGCGATCTGCATCCACGCATCCAGGCGCGGTTGCAATGTCGGGTCGGGCTGGGCAGTCGCGGCCTTGCTGCGCGCCACCGACGCCGATTCGCGCTTCGGCGCCGGCATCGTCATCGCGTACTGCACCCACAGCTCGGCCAGCGACGAGCGCTTGTCTTCCTCGCGGACGACGATGCTGGCCTCCATCGCCTCGATGCACGGCAGACCCGGCTTGGCGCAGGCGCCTTCGTCCAGGCCTGCCACGCGCAGGGTCTCGGTGGTGGCCGCGCTGAGCTTGCCGCTGGTGAGGATGTCACCGCGCTTGAGCGCGATGTATTGGCCCGGCGTGACCGTGCCCACCTGCACCGATGGGCCGAACTGGCGCAGCGTCGCGCACCCGCTCAGCGTGAGCAGGGCAATGAGGATGAAGGTGGTGTGGCCGATGAAGCCGATGCCTGTTCTTGCCATGTGGACTCCCTGCGCTGGCGCCACTCTAGCGGCAGACGTGTCAACGCGGAAGCAGGGCTCAGCTGGGTCATTGCGGGCCGACGTGTGGGGCCAGCGTCGGCGTGTGACACTGGTTCGGACATCCGACGCCGGGACGGCCGATGCGATTGCTGGAAACCCGTATTCCCCCACCTCTTGTAATGCTGCTGTGCGGTCTGCTCGGTCTCGGCATCAGCGGCTGGCTGCCCGCAGCGGAATTGCCAACGCCGTGGTGGGTCGCGGTGGCAGTCATGATCGTTGGGCTGCTGATGAACCTGTTGCCCAAGTTGGCCTTCCAGCGCGCGGGTACCACGGTCAATCCGATGCGGCCGGCGTCATCCACGGCTCTGATCACCAGAGGGGTCTATCGTTATACGCGCAACCCCATGTATCTGGGGCAAGCCGCGTTCCTGCTCGGAGGCATGCTGTATCTGCAGAACCTCTTGGCACTCGCAGTGGTGCCGTTGTTTGTCCTGTACATCACGCGCTTTCAGATCCATCCGGAAGAGCGCGTTCTTGGCGAGCGTTTCGGCGCCCAGTACAAAGCGTTCCGGCAGCAGGTCCGGCGCTGGCTGTAGCGCCCGGGCCGGCTCTTCAGTTGATCATCGGTCCGGTCACGGATGGATCTGGCAGGTCACCGAGGCCGAATAGCCCTCGTAGTCGTCAGCGGCCCCCACATGCAAGGTGTGCGTGGCATCAACCTTCTTGAGGTAGGAGGGCGCTTCGGTCTCGGCCTCCTCGTTGACCGTCGTCACACCCCAGGATCGGGCCAAACGCTGGTGATCGACACCCTTCAGATACACATGCAGGCTCTTGTAGGGCTTGGAAATGCTCACGTCCGCGCTGGCCACGGTGCCTCCGAACAACGCCACCGGCTTGTCCTTCGGCTCGAACACGCTGCCGGGATCGCGGGTCAGTCCGGCGGCATGGAATGCCTGCTCCACCTGTGCTTCGGTGAAATCGGAGCCGGCCTTGCAGGCCAGCAGAGCTTCCAGTGCAGCGGTGCTGGAAGCAGGAGGTGCGGCAACAGCGGCGGTCGATACGGCCAGGCCCAGCAGCAGGGCGATCAGCGGGGTGTTCATTGCAGGTCCTTCTGGAATTCGCGGGGAGGCGAGGGGGGCGTGCTGTCAGCCCCTCGCATGCCCGGAGTGTGGGGGAGGGCGGCTTGGCCGGGCAAGCCCCGGCGGCGGCCACTGTCCGCGCGAGGCTTACACCATGCGTACACCGGCCGCGTCGGTATCGACAGTGATGATCTCGATCAGCGCCCACAGCCCGGTGATGACCACGCCGATGATCAGCCAGCCCAGCAGCAGGGTGATCAGCAATTGGGCGATGCCGCGACCGTGGTAGCCGGCATAGAAGTTGTGAATGCCCAAACCGCCCAGGAACAGGCCCAGGAGAATGTAGGCAACGCGGGTACGGGCGACAGGCTGCGGTTGTGCGTGCGGAGCGGCGTAGACCTGTCCCGCACGCAGCGGTGGCGGTGACGGCAATTTCGATCCGACCGGGGCGCCGCAGCCCACACAGGCGGTTGCCTTGTCACTGACCTCGCGGTCGCACTCCACACAATTCACCAACGCCATCGTTCTGCTCCGTGTCCTGGGCAGGTTGTCCGCCGGTCCAACGGGCAGTATCGGCGCTGCCCGGAAAATCTGGAACGGCCGGAGAGCGGCCAACAAAAAAGCCAGACCCCAATCGACGGGAGATCTGGCTTTTCGTGCCCCGAAGGGCGGTACAAATGGTGGAGGTGGGCGGAATTGAACCGCCGTCCGAAGGCACTCCATCCCCAGCACTACATGCTTAGCTCACCGTTGAATCTCATCCCGGGACAGCACGGCGTGCAAAGCGCATCCAAGGACCAGCCTGTTGTGTTCTTGTGCCGGACTGACAGGCAGCCGCCCAGCGCGATTCCATGATAATGACTCTACGCTGCGAGCATGGACACAAGCAGTTTCGAGGCTCCGCCTAAGTCGGCAGAAGGTCACGCACCGCAGTTTTTAGGCTGCGAGGGCGACCGGAGCGTAGTTGTCGTCGTTGGCAACTAGAGTTTTGCAGCTGGATTTACGAGGAAAGCTACCCCCTCGGCATGCGCCAGGCGACTTCACAACCCCCGTCGAAACCAATGCACCCCCGGTTTCTTCAAGTATTGCAAGGCTTTCAGGCCCTTGGTTGACCAAATGTTGACCAAGAACCCGCCTAACGATGTGGATGGTACGGCAATCTTCCTGAACAGTCACGCGCCCAGGGACGAGGCCGGGACCGTTCAGTCGCCGCTGCCGTCCAGCAGCAGGCTCCGGGGCAGGGGGGCAGTCAGCGGATTCCAGACCGCCGCGGCCTTGGCGCCGGCATCGGGGACCATCGAAGGAATCCACCGGCCGTACTTCTTGGCGGTGATCGTCCAGTCGCGGTGCCCCATCTGCCTCGCCACCCACATGACGTTCTCGCCCGCGCTGAGCGCCTGAGAGGCGAAGGTGTGGCGCATCTGATACGGGTACCGGTACCGGACGCCGGCCTTGCGCAGCGCGCGCTGCCATTCGCCGGCACGGATGCTCTGGTCGGACCCCCATCGGGCATGTGTCCTGGGATCGTGGAAGACGAACTCGCCGGCGGTGGCGGTGTGGGCCCGCTGAGCCTTCAGGGCGTCGATCGCCGGCTGCAGTAGCTGCACCTCGCGAACGCCAGATTCGGTCTTGGGGGCTTTCATCTTGCCCATGACCCAGGCGCGCCGGATCTTGACCGTGCCCTTGCGCCAGTCGATGTCCGACCAGCAGAGACCGATCATTTCGGAGGTGCGCAGGCCCGTGGCGAAGTTGAACTGGCAGTAGTTGCGGACCTGGTCTTCGCGGCAGGCGGCCAGGATCGCCTGGACTTCCTCCGGTGTGAAGGGATCGACCTCTTCCCGAGCGTTGGCCTTGGCACGCCGCTTCACCCTGAAACCGTCCAGAGGGTTGCTCGGGATCAAGTCATCGGCCACGGCCTCATCGAGGGCACCGCGGAGCGGGCCCAGGACGTTGTTGATGCGCTTGGCCGAGGTCGACTCGTCGAAGGTGGCCACCAGCTCCTTCAGCGCGATTCGGTCGAAGTCACGCAGCGCGATCGTTCCGCATCGCGGCACCAGGATGTTGTCGACGATGCGGCGGTACCCAATCAGGCTGCTGTGCTCGAGCTCAGGCTCCTTCTGTGCCAGCCACCGTGTCAGCACCTGCTCCAGGGTGTCCAGGGCCGCCGGCTTCGCCGCCACCTGCACCGCGCGCTTGCTGCCGGGGAAGTGGGTGGCATAGTCGAACGTGCCCTTCTCGATCTCGACCTTGATCTGCCCCAGCAGGTTCTCGCAGTACCGAAGGTTCCGTGCGGTAGGAGGGAGTTTGATCCGCTCACGGCACCGCTTGCCCCGGTAGTAGAAGTCTATTGCGATGCTGCTCTGTGTAGCTGGCCTGACGCCGCCTTGCCGTGCATTACCCACTCTTCGTACCCCTCCAGGTCGATCAGGTTTCTTCCATCTGGCGCCTTGAAGAACACGGCGCCCTCCAGCCAATCGCCACGCTTGATCTTCGAGTTGATGGCATCGACCGTGTAGCCGGTCAGTGCCTCGAACTGCTTGAGCGTGACGAATCGGACCGGCCGCAGGTTCGCGGGGGATCCGGTCCTCGACAATCCTCGTGACGAGGGTCCGTGGTTACTCATGGGGCACCACCTGCAGGCTCCACAGGACCGATGGGCGCTCGTCAGGGCCATGGAAGGGCGCGCGCTGCACCCGGCCGGTCTTGGCCAGCTGGTGCAGGTAGCTGCTGACGCGGTTCGAAGGCAGCTGCAGTTCGGCGGCCAGCTCGCCGGCCAAGCCCGGCCCCTCCTGCAGCAGCTGCAGAATCCGGGTGGCAGTGCCATCAGCAATGCCTGCATCAGCCATGGTCTGCCTCAGCCGCTGCCAGGTGGCCCGGGCAACCGGTGCCGGTGTAGTCGAAGCCCTCACAGGGAGCGAGCGGGATGACCCTGCGGCCATTGGCCAGGTGGTCGGTCAGCACCCGCCGAGCTTCGGCTGCAGTCACCGGCTCACCGGGCGGATTCCGCTGGAAGAGCCCGTCAAGATCCTGATCGGTCATGTTCGCCAGTGCGCCGGCGACGTCCAGGTGCACGTGGTAGTGCACGGGCAGGCGGTCAGAAGTATTCATGCGGCGGGCTCCTGGTGTTCGGTGCTGCGCTCGGCAGCATTCAAGGCGGCGCGCCGCTGGGCGAAGCCGCGGCAGGCGCTGATGGCGTTGCCGTGCTCGTCGACGGCCTCGTGGCAGAGGAAGGGGCGTTCGCCCGGGGTGGAGCAGTAATCGGCGTCTTCCGTGGTCGGGAGGCACTGGTTGGCCACGGTGCCGGCGCGGAACGCACAGCCGCCGCAGAGCGGGCCAGGGTCGATGCCGGCGGCCAGCACGATGCCGTTGAGGGCGCCCAAGATGCAGGGCATGTTGATGCGCTCGGCCTCATGCGGCCACACGTGGCCCTGCAGCACCAGTAGGTCCTTGGCCTGCTCGCCAGCGTTGTAGGCGACCTGGTTGGCCAGGCCAATGAACTCGCCGAATAGATCGACCATGGCGACGTTGCCGATCTGTTCCGCCAGGCGTCGCAGCGCCGGCCGGCGGAGATCCATGGGAACCGCGGCGATCGCTCGCAGCTCCCTGGCTATGTCGGGGTGAATGTTGTGGTCGGTGGCGTTGGCGCGCGCTGCTGGGTCAGCCATTGGGCTTTTCCTTCGCGACGGCGATCATGTGCGTGGAACCCATGATCTGAACGCTCTTGACGTACCGATCGCCGGCGCAGACCACCGCATAGTCGTTCACGAGGATCCGCTCCTGCAGGACTTCACCAGTACTGGGGTTGGAGACGGTCACCTTGATCGGCTCAGCCATGATCGGCCTCCTGCGGCAGCAGCTTCTGCTGCTGCACGTGCTCGATCACCGTCTGGCCGCTGGACAGCAGGATGTGCGACAGGAACGCAGCCTCGAACGTCAGCATGCCGATCTCGATTGCGGTGACCTGACCCTTCACCCAGTCGCGCAGGATCGAGTAGACGGCGATGCCGCCGATCTTCAGGGCCTTGGCCTCATGGTCGGCCCGCGTTGCGCGGATCCGGGGGCCGTAGGGGTGTTCCCGCAGCCACGCGGCGGCGTAGCCGCGGGCGCTGGCCTTGAGCTGCACCTGCCGCCCGCGGTGCTCAAACTGGATGAACAGCTCGCCGGTCTCGTAGTCTTCACCCGTGGCGAAGCGCTGGCAGCCGAAGCTGCGCAGCATCTTCTGGATGTCATTGATCGCATTGTTGCCGCTGGTGGCATTCTCGTAGGGGAGGCTCATTTGCCCACCGCCTGGCTGTAGATCGGCGGCAGCAGCGCCTCAACCCGATCGAGCGCTTCGCACAGGTGAGCGTCGCGACCAGTGGTGCCGCCCGAGGTGCGAGCGCTTACAACCAGCATGCGCACGGCCGGGAGGAACTGCCCCAGGTTCACGGCCAGCGCGGTCGGGGTGGCGTAGAGCGACCAGTGCGTCGGGCCATACTCGGTGTCGACCGCGTGGTTGAGGAAGGCGGACCCGCCGTTGATATCGATGAAGGCCCAAGGGAATCCACCCGTATCGGACGGCCAGGTTCCATCGTCGTTCTGTACCGGCGACACCGGGGCAGACCACCAGCCCGGCGATACATGATCTTCGCCCCAATGGAGAAGAACCACAGTACCGTCGCGCGGACAGGTTGCGATCGACTGGCGTGCCACCGGCAGGGTATCAAAGGCTAGATCTCCGGATTTTCCGGACAGCTGACTTGATGCCATACGATAGACGGCTCGGTCCCAGGCAACGCCCGACATGCCGCCGTTGTGCTGGCCGCTGGCCACCATGGAGCGGTACAGGGTGTTGAGGCGCGCGTCGATCTCGGTGTCGGTGAGCTGCCCCACGGGCTGGCGGGCGGCTGGGAAGCGCTGGAGCGCCCAAGCCTCAGCGCGAGAAAAGGCGTCGAAGTCGTGGGCCACGTCGGGTTGTCCGCGCTCCATCCAGTAGTCAGCCCATGAGAGTCCAGCCAGCGGCTGGCGGGCGGCGAGGGCGGATTCCAGTCCTGCGCGCGTGGCAAAGAACGTGCCCAGTTCCTTGGTGCCCTCTGGTGCGTGCCTCTGTGCTTCCCAGTTTTTGCAGTAGGCGTCCTCGAAGGCATGGACCATCGCCTCCGTCACCCCCATAGCTGAGGAGGACGGCATAGAAGCGAGGGCGGCCTCCAGTTCGTCGGCGCAGTCTTTCAGCTTCAACTGGTGGGTAAGCCCAATCGCGTCATGTACGCTCAGCTCTTCCGCGCGCGCTCGCCACTCGGCAGGAAGCGCCCGCACTGCGTCCCCCTGACCACCCGGGAAGGGCTGGGCGGAGAGGGCGACGACTGCAGTTGGGGTCGCGGTGGTGTTCATGCGTCGATCCTCTTGAAGGTGATGGCCCACACCCACGGGTTGCTATTCCAGTCGCCGCCGGTGCTGTCCCAGAGGTCGGCGAAGATCTCCCGGCTGTCCTCGTAGACCATCGGTTTTGCGGCGCGTGGGTGGGAGCGGCGCAGTCGGATTTCCTGTAGCACGGCCGGGCTGGCGCCCTCGGCGATAGCATCGGCCTCGCTGATGGCCTGCAGTCGCTCGACCCGCACCTCGGTGATTTCAAGGAACAGGCGGCACATGGACCGCGGCATGTGGATGGACGGCCGCAGCGTGATTTCATGCGGCTCAACTTCGGTCATGTCCTCTGGTGCGGGTGCCAGCCCGCCCTGCAGCGTGGCGTAGCCTTCTTCGGACTCCAGATGGACGGGGCCGCGGTACCCATGCTTTTCCACGTTCACTGTCGTTTCGCGGACCCACAGCCGGTCGCCAGGCTCGCCGAGGGGGCAGCGCAGTTTCTCGATGGGCGCCTGGGCACCGATCAGGAAGTGATGGGGCACGCCGTCAACATGCCGCACCTCTCGGCAGCTTTGGTCTACCCAGGCGTTCATGTCCTTGCATAGGCGGCGTGTCTGCGTCTTCTCGCCGGCGAGGATGGCTCGGACCATGGCGCCGTTGAACAGGATCGGATGCTCACGCATGGGCGGCCTCCGCGAGCGGCGCGGGCGCTGCAATGTCATTGGGCAAGCCTGTCGGTTCGGCAGCGGCATCGTCGTAGGCACGGACCGCGTGCGCGATCGCGTAGAGACGCCAGAGGAAGTGGAACGTGTACTGCTGCAGGGACGATGCGTATTCCCAGGCGTCGGTGATGCGGAAGTTGCTGTAGTCGGGGTCGTCCGGCTCGAAGTCCGACATGGCGCTGATCGCGTTGCTCAGGGCATCGTGGTCTTCCGAGTCGTTCAGCACCTCTCGCTCGAGCTCCTGCCACAGCCTGGCCACCCATTCCGGGGTCGAGTCGTCCGGATTCGCGAGGTCCTCCGGATCCACGCGTTCCTCGACGTATTCCTTGAACAGGCGGGTCACCAGCGCACGGAAGAGGTCTGCGCTGAATTCCTTCTTCTCGCCGTCGTTGGCCACGCACTTTTCGGCCCAGTAGCCGTCGTTCACGAACAGGCCGCCGGCCTTTCCATGCTCGGCAGGCTTGGCGCGGAAGAACTCGAACATGTCGTGGAGGCGGTTGAAAACGGCAGTGCCCATGTCGCCGGAGATCGCCAAGTGCCCGGGCCAGGTCACGATGTCGAAGCCGTAGCAGTAGGTGCTGGGGCGCCGGAACTGCAGGTGGCGGTGCACACCGTCGTCAACCACGATCCGCAACTCGTGGGTGGCCGTATCGGCGAGGAAGCGGGGCAGAACGTCACTGCGGTTCATGGGTATCTCCGGACTGTGCGGGCGAGAGCTGGGCGGCCTTCAGGGCGGTTTGCCAGGCGGGCACTGGGCTGTCCTCGGCGTCGAGCAGTTGCAACAGCCCTGGGCGCTGGCCCGTGACGATGCGGCCGCCAACCTTCAGCACCAGCAGCACCTGGGACTTTTTTGTGAGCGGATTCTGGGGAGCGGTGGTGCTCATACCTTCCAGCCCTCGTGCTTCGCGGCGAGGCGGTGCAGGGCGGCTTCCTCAAGGCCCAGCGCATGGGCCAACTTGGTGACCTGCCACGGTTGAAGGGCGCGTTTGCCGCGCGCCTTCGACAGCCGCTGTCGCAATGAATCGGGCCTCATTCCCACCTGCGGTGCAAGGCGAGTAAGGGTTACTCCAATGTCCCAGGCGCGCAGCTTGATCGCCCCTGCCAGAGTCCCAGGGTCATACCGGTGCTGGCGCGGCACCCGTGATGGCACACCGATCGCATTTCGCTGGACAGGCATGGTCAGCGCCCCGGGCTTGCCGGCAGCATGGGAACCTGCTGCGGCTCGGAAACCGCACCAGTCAGGTTCCCGGTCTCGTGTGCCAGGCGGATTGCGTCGAGCTCGACCTTCACCGCGCCGATGTAGGTGGTGGCCACGATGGTGGTGGCCTTGGCGCGCTCGATGACCTGGCCCATCTGTTCGACGCTGAGGTCGTCGTCGCCCAGGCGTTCGAGCATGGCGACCAGATGGTCGCGGACATCACTGACCTTGTTCTTCATCTTCTTGCTCCTTGATTCGCCTCCTGACGCGGCGAGTAATTCGCGCCTTCAGGTGGACAAGTTCTTTCAGTTCCGGCGGGAACCGGTTGTGGTAGCTGTTGCGCCGCATGTTCTCGGCGAGGGTCACGGTCTCGAGGCGGTCAGCAGTGATCTCGGCGGCGATCAGCGTCTTCAGGCCGGGCCGGAACACCACGATGTGTCCCTCCGGCACCGGGCCGTTCGCCGCCTCCCAGACCATCACGTGCACCGGGCGCCAACGATTGACCGGGAAGAGGGCGGGGTCGTCTGTGACCTTGCGCATCAGCACCTTGCGCTTCGGATCCACCTTCTCGGTCCCGATCGGCACGTAGTTGCGGGACTCGCTGGCCGGCCGCCCCTTCTTGAACTGGGTCTCCCGCATCCGACCGGCATACCAGCCAGGTCGGCGCAGCCCCTTGTTCGCGGGGGTGGCCCCGGGCTTGATTCGTGACGCGATCGATCCCGGTTCCTGCGTGCCGTTCCAAAGCGCGGCCAGCGGCTGCGTGTGGAAGTCCTCGGCCTTTTGCAGGCCCAGCGCCGCTGCGCGCCGGTAAACCGCGGCCTTGGGCCGCTCGAGGACGTACGCGATCAGGAAGGCGGGGAACCGCGGCCAGTTGAGCCGCAGCGTCTCGTCCTCGTCGGCTGTCCAGGACCGGCGCGCGTTGGGGTGTGACTTGCGCGTCATGACTCACGGGATCCAGTCCGAGCGCTTCGGTGCGTGGATCTGCTGCCGCGCACGCTGCCGAACGGCTTCCTTCCGGAAGTACTCGCGGTGCTCGATCTTCTGGCCGCGGATACGAAAGCCCCAGCTGCAGGCGCGCGGCGGCAGGGTCAGCACCAGTGTCCAGGTGCCCTCGTCCTGCAGGCCTTCGGCTAGCGCGATGCGATGCCAGCCCTCAGCGCGGCGGAACAGCAGCTGGCCAGCGCCGTACCAGGTCGACGAATACGGTTCCTCGGCGATCGCCGACGGCACCGCGTCAGGTACTGCCGGCAGCGGCCCGTCGAAGGGCCGGTGTTCGAAGTAGCCGCCGCGCAGGATCAGGCTGAAAAACGACCAGGGGTGATCATGGAAGACGCCGCCGTGGTCGCTGCTGCGGATGTGGTGCAGCCGTAGGGCCAACCATGGGCGGGGTTGGCCACGGTCGTCGACGCCGGCGCGGCCGATGCGCAGCAGCCAGAAGCGATCCATGTACGGCGTGCCGTCGGCGTTGACCAGGTGGAAGTAGGGCGTGCGGGCGCCGCGTCGAATCAGTGCGGTGGCAAGGCGGTCCAGCACGCGGCGTCCCATCGTGCGCGGCGGCGCCTGCAGATCCAGGTAACTGCCGCAGCGGCCGCACGACTCCATATCCGGCCAGTCGCGCGCACAGCCGAACAGGGCGCACAGGAAGGCGCGCACGCGGCTCATGGGTGATCACCCGTGTAGGTGGGGGTCAGTCCATTGGCAGCGGTCAGCGAGCCGGCCTGGATCTGGCGCACGCGGCGCGCGCGCTCGGCGTGGCCACCACCGGCCGGCGCCCAGGTAGTGCGGTGGCGTGGCGCAATGCGGCGCAGGTGCCTTGCCAGCTCTGGGCTGGCCGCGCGTGCCTGAGCCAGCGCATGAGGCAGCAGCATGTTGAGAGGGAAACGGCCGGTGATCAGGGAAGTCGGGTGCATGGCAACCTCATGCGTAGGTGGTGAGGCGGAACTGCTCGCGGATCAGGTCGTGCAGCCGGCCCACCTCGGCGATCTGCAGGGCGAAGCGGGCGTCGAGCTCGGCGCGCCGGCCGTCTTCGTCCCCGTACTGCAGCTGCTCGACGGCGCCGTCCAGGAAGCGGAGCTTTCGAACGATCAGGTCGTCGCCGAGGACGAAGGACAGGTGGTCCTCCAGCACCAGGGCGAGCTTGGTGACCTGCTTGCCCGTCTCCAGGTGCAGGTCGACCTCGTCGCATCGCAGTTCGTGGTGCTGGCAGCGGACGATTGCACCGCCTTCGACCGGGTCGCGCAGTTCGCATTCCTCGCCCAGGGTTAGGCCATCCGGAAGGGACTCGCCGGCAACCCAACTGGTCAGGATCGCCCTCGGCGACACCTCTGCGTTCAAGGGCAGGGCAGGGAAGCTGCCGACCACGTTGCGCAGTTGGCTGATGGCGTTCTCGCCCGTCCTGCGGCTGCTGGTGTCGACGAACACAACGCCACGCTGGTGGTCCAGATAGAGGTCGGTGCGAGTGGGGCGTACGAAGGCGCGGGGCAGCAGTTCGTGCAGCAGGTCGTCCTTGATGCGCTTGCGCTCGCGACCGCCGGGGCGGCGTCCCTCCTGCTCCTCGATGTCTTGCAGCTTGAGCTCGAGCAGGTTGTTCACCACCGCGGGAGGCAGGATCTTCTCTTCGGTGCCGATGGTCATCCACATGCAGCGGCCGATCTCGTGCGACAGCTGCTCCTTCTCTTCGCGGCCGAAGGGCGAAATGAAGCCGGCCGAGCACATTTCCAGCGGACCAACAGGCTTCAGCGCGCTCGTCTGCAGGCCGTCCTGCCAGTCGAACATCTGCAGCTGCGGATAGGTGAACATCGTGAGGTTGCGGAAGAACATCAGGTGTCTCCGGTCTGTTCAGAAGTGACGCTGCTGCCTTCGGGCAGCTCGGAAAGGCCCAGGGTGTAGAGCGCGTCGTCGATCGCGGCCTGTTCGGCTTCTGCGATGACGCTGTGCGGTCCAGCCACGCCCGAGATATGGACGTGGAAGAGCCTCATGGCTTGCACGCCTCAGCGATGCGTTTGAACTTGCGGGCCCAGGTGGCCAGGTCCGGCTTCATCCCCGCGCTCCAGGCGATCTGGAAGATCGAGCCGAAACGGATCCGCAGCGCGCGCCACTGGTCCGGTGGCGCGACGCACACCGCGCGCTGGTAGCGCTGCACGCGCGCTGCAGGGGTGATCGCCGGCGGCATGCGGTCCAGGTCGTGCTGCACGATGGCATCGACGCCATGGCCAAGCAGGTGCAGGTCGGCGGTCATGACATGGCCCTCCCGTGCACCACCCAGAACAGGTCGGCCAGTGCCGGCGGCACCGTGGGCAAGGCGCGCGCGTCGTAGAAGGCGGCCTCGATGATTTGCTCGAATGTGCGGCCGTCCGGAGCGCGAGCGGTCTCGCCGTCGACCTTCAGCAGGCGCGTGAGGTATTCCTTGCTGTTTGGCCCAAGGCTCTCGACCAACTCGTCGAGGTCGATCTCCGCATCGACATTCATGGTCACGATGCTCATGACAGCACCGCCCGGCAGCCGAGGCCGGCCACGACACCGAGCACGAAGCCTGCAGTGCTGCCGATGGCCAGGACCCGCCAGAACAGCGCTGCGTTGGCCTCGGCGATGATCTCTTCAGTGGTCATGCGGCACCGCCTTTGACGCGGGCGAGGGCGGCGCGGAGGTCGGACAGATCGCCGGTGCCAGCACAGCATCGGCGCGCTTCGTCCATCAGTTCATCGATGGCTGCACCAGTCTCCTGCAGGGCGTCGGCGTAGCGGCGGGTGTCTGCACCATTGTCGGCGGTGCCGTGCAGTGCGCTCACCGCGTGGCGAATAGCCGCGATCTTGGACGGGGCGCTCATGCAGCACCGCCTTGGGGCATTACGAAACGGTAGCCGCGCAGGCGGATGGTCTCGATGGCGTGCTTGTGCCCAGCGGCAGCCAGTTTGCGGCGCAGGCGCGACACCAGCACCTGCAGCACGTTGGACTCCCGCGACGGCGGCTTGCTGCCCGGGTACATCGCGGCATGCAGCGCGTCGATTTCCACCAGGCGATCAGGGGCCGCGACCAGGACCTGCATCACCACGGCCTCGGTGCGGCTGAGCTTGATGCTGCTGCCGGCGATCAGCAGGCGCTGGCGCACGACGACCGCCATGGTGCTTTCGGCTGCGGAGCCTGCAGCGGTGGCACAGCTGCTGCAGAGGTCGGCGGCGGCCCAGGAGCAACCGCCAGGGCAAGCCTGCTGCTCGGTGCAGCCGCAGACGCGGCAGCGCCGTTCGTTGGAGGTCATCAGTGCACCTCCACGAAAGCCAGGTCATAGATGACGCACCGCGCCCGGGCCACCACAGGGGAGGTGGTTTCTTCCGTCGACAGGGGGACGACGGTATTGGCCCGGGCGCAGGCGTCAGGGGAAACGGAATAGCTGCCGCTGGCCACGGCGTCGACGGCGTCGAGCGCAAGCTGCCAGCGGTAGGAGGAGAAGTCGTTGGCCAGCGCCGCGGAGACGCCGGCGGCGCAATCCGGCACGCGGCCGGTCTCGTCGTAGCCGTTGAGGACCGCCTGGGCGATCGTGGCCCGCAGGCCCCAGTCGTTCTCTGCGGCCAAGGTGTAGACCTCTAGCGCCGCGCAGATGCGCGGGCTGGTGATCACCAATGCAGCTGGTGCCCGGACGGCCTGGCCGGGTTCGTCTGTGGAAGGGGACGATGGGGAGAAGAAGGCGCCAAGGCCGGTGGCTCCGAGAGCCCCCAGTGCCAGGTACAGCGACGAAGACAGTGCAGACATGTGCTCAACCATCCGTGCTTGGGATGTTGAGCAAAGTATTGCGCAATAATTAACGTGTCAAGCAAAAGTTTGCTTAGGGGCGCGTCTAAAGCCTCAGCCGATCCCTTGCGGCCTCCATAACCTGGTAGTCGTCGAGCTGTTGCCCGCGAGCGGAGGCCTCGTTGACTACTGTCTGCATCGTCGTCTGCCACGTGGTCAAAGCTGCATTGCTACTTGCGAGCCGTTGATTCTCCGGAAGGGCCAGGAACATATCGACCCGTGCCGCCCAAACTTGCTCGGGTGAGGCTGACGCGGGCAAGGGACGGCCAACGCGGCTTGCCAGATCTCTGTCCGTAGCGCCGAAATCCGCAGCAGGGACATCACGATCAAATGGGTTTCCGACCACTGGGGTGAGGGTCGGGCCAGCGGGTGTCGCACGTGGGCTTACCGTCGCGGAGCTGGCCTCGCGATTGCATTGGCCCAGCGCCACCCGGACGCCGGTGTCCGACCCTGCCGTGCTCGAGGCCGGGATGGCGCACTCCAGGAAGCGCTTTCGAGTCGGGGTGGGGGTGCCTTCGAAGAGTTCCCGGCAGAACCCGGCATTAGCGCGGGCCCCCAGATCGCTCTTCGCTCCGATGGAGTGCTGCGTGACGCAGTCAGCAGCAGAAGACCCTAGAGATGGTGAACAGGAGCTCAGTGCGAGCGGTATGGCAACCGCGAATAAGGTGGCACGCACGGGTCTCCTCCATGTTGACTACCCGGTCTTTCGAGAAGGGGCGCCAGGGATCTCTGCATACCTGACTTCAGCATCCGCGACCCGATCAATGTTCGCACGCGCCGAGGCAGGCGCCTTGACGTAGTTGTCGATGAGGCGGGCCAGTTCAGGCGACTGTAGGACCTCAAGGGGAACCTGATCGATCAGCAGCATCCAAACTGGGACCCCGTAGGCACGGGCTATTCCGTCAACGGTCCGCAAAGTTGGGCTGGTCTCGTGGGTTGTGCCGTAGGTCACTACGTTCCCGACGCTTCGCTGGGCAAGTCCCGCCCGCTTGGCCACCTTCGCCTGCGTGTCCCCCGCCGCTTCCATCAAGCGGCGGACATTGTCAGCAAGGGTTCGGGAGGAATCATTGGTCACCTGAGCAGGATATTGATCGGGCTCGGCAAAGTATTGCTTTCCATCTGAGCAAAAGTTTGCTACAAAACTGGCCATGGACGCCGATACCCTCTTGCATCAAACCGTGGTGCGCCTGCGTGCGCATGAAGGGAAGTACGCCGAGATCGCCCGGCAGAACCCGGACATCGGCTATTCGTGGCTGACAAAGCTGGCGCACGGGCAGATCACGAACCCGACCATCGCCAGCCTGCAGCAGCTGATTGAGGCTCTGGACGCCTTCGAGGGCGTGGAGCGGGGCGGCGAGGATGACCTTGCCGTCCAAGCAGAACCGGTTATGGATCCGGTTATGGAACAGCGCGGGGAACTGAGCGGCGACATGGACGCCGACCGCATAGTGCCGCTGGAGACAGCCTGATGGCCCGCCGACACCTCAGCAACCCTCGCGAAGGGGAGGGCAAAGGCCACGGGCGTGAAGTTCGGGAGCTGCGCGCGCTGCGCAACCAGATCCGTGACCTGCAGCACCAGGTCGATGACCTCAGCGCGTGGCGCATCCAGCAAGTAGAAGCGTCAATGGGCAAGGCGGCGCCGGGGCCGGCGCCTGCTGTCGGAATCTGGGCTCGCCTTGTGGCGGTGTTTGGCCGGAGGCGCAATGAATAGCGGACGCAAGGCCGCAGGCCGGCCGAACTCGTTGCCGCAGAACACGCCGACCGTGATGGTCGCGGTACTGAAGCGCCTCGGTGCTCTGGAACGGGAGGTCCGTGCACTGGAGAAGCGGCAGGCGTCTCTTACCGCTCCTGCTCTGAATCCTGCTCCGCAGCCCGCCGCGCAGGTGAAGCAGCACGCTGCTTCTCTTCTTCCGCCCTCCGACGTGCCAGAACCCGTTCACGGGAAGCGATCGCCTGCAGAACCGTTTTCTCGGTCTGAAGGAGTTGCCGCAGGATCCGCTCGTAGGAAGGGTCGTGGTCTTCGCTGGCGGTTCTGTCGCGCATTGCTTGGATGGCGCGACCAATCAGTCCCAACAGCATCTTCAAGTTGGGATGACTGCCAATGAGTGCCGTGATGGTCCAGCTGTCCGCCTCGTGGGCGTCTTCCAAGGATGCGATGCGCTCGTCGTACTTGGCGAAGCGGGCTTCGATTTCGGATGGGGTCATGGGGGAAAACAATCGTTCAGGGAACCCCGATTCTGCCAGCGGACCGGCGCAGATGCCCACCCAGCACCGACGGAGCGCTGAATGACTGACGAATCTGAAAAGCCGAGCTTCGCCGCCGGCATAGATCACCCGGCCGCCGCTGGGCGACCGGGCTTCAGCTTCACTGGGGAGATTGAGCCTTGCGCGCCAGAACGTTCTTCCGGTTCTCGATCGTCTGCTGAAGAGCGACAAACGTCTGGTCGAACGCGGCGGCAGCCTCCGCTGAAGATGCTGGTGCTGCGGTCGCTGCGAAATTTTGCCGCACGGATACGAGGGCTTTCGCGGCCAGATCCAGGTCGGGGAGGGCAGCAATAAGCCCGTGCAGAGCGACGTTGGTCGCAATGGTGGTACCGCTGGCGACTTCCAGGTCATTGCGCAACGTTGCGATCTGAATCTGGCATCCAGCGATTAGGCCGCGCAGTTCCTGTTCCAAGAACGTGTTCATGGGTCTCTCCGGTTGGTGGGTCGGTTGGTTCGCACCCCCATTCTGCCAGCCGGAGGACCCGCCCTTACTACCGAGGACTCCCATGCCCTGGATCGATGAAACCTGGCTGCAGGACGCACTGGCGGCCCTGAAGGCCACGTGCGATGTCGACGCACACACCCGCAACGCGATGATTCAGTTCCTGCTGGACAATGGCTTCTGGGATCAGGAGAAGCTGAAGGACTGGACCAGCGCTGTTGCCAAGTTCAACAGCTGCCTCAACCCGAACAAGGCCGAGTTCTTCAAGATCGGCGAGCTGTGGGCGCTGATGCGACGCTTCGGCCGCCACCAGCTCTTCCTGGCCATGGCCGCTGATCTCGGCTACGAGGTCCGCTTGATCCCCACCGAACACCGCCGGCAGGAACTGATGCAGCAGCTGCTCGACGTGCAGGCGCAGTGTGCAGCCGCCACGGAGCGCGTCGCCAGCCAGCTGGACCGCCTCAACACGCCCGCGCCGGAGCCGCGCCAAGGTGCCGTCCATGGACAGGGTCGCGCGCAGTTCTGCAGCCCCAACGAATGGAGCGCGCCTGGCAAGGCAAACGCCGTCGTCATGGTGGGCTGCCCGTAAGGGGATAGGCCTGCGCAATGAGTAACGAAATCACGAAGCTCTGCTGGCCACTGCAGATGCCGCCGCCCGCAAAGGCGGTGCTGATGGCGATCGCGTGGCACGCAGACGACTTCGGCATGGCGTTCCCGGGCTTCACCACGCTGATCGAGAAGACCTGCCTTAGCAAGACAGCGCTGCTCAGCGCGATCGCGTGGCTGGAAGACAACCAGGTGCTGACCATTCGCCGCGGCGGAAGTGATGCCGGCGGGACGAAGTACAGCAACCGGTACAGCCTCAACCTTGGTCGTCTGGACAAGAACGCGTTCGCGTCGAAGCCGCGGCGCGCATCTAAACCGGTTCGCGAGACGCACCGGTCCGAGAGCGGCGAAGGTGCTGACCGGTCCGCCACACACACCGGTACGGATGCCGGACCGGTCCGCGATACGGACGGGTCAGGAGAGTCTGGAGGCGCCGACCGGTACGCGGGAAATACCGGTACGCCAGAACGACCGGTACGCCTCGCGAACTCGACCGGTACGTCTGGCGAACCTGACCGGTCCGTCTCGCGTACTCAACCGGTACGCGAGACGGACCCTAAAGGTCATGAAAGATCAGTAAAGGTCATTGAATCGTCAAACGCGCAAGCGCGCGACGAAGAAGCGATGGTGCCGCAGCTCAGCGCCGACGAGGTCAATCGCGAGCTGATGGGCATCCCCCGTTTGCCGCCGGGTCTGGACCCGCAAGTCCTGGCCCGGTTCGTGCGGCACCGCCGCGTGCTGGGCAAGCCGATGACGATCAGCAGCTGGTTGGAGCTGCAGCCGCGCTTCCGCCAGCTCACGGCCGACGGCCACGACCTCAACCGCTCCCTGCGCCAGACGATGGCTGCAGGCCTGGCACTGCCCGTAACACCGAAACCCGAGGGGACCGATCATGCCAACAATTCAGGCTCTGCTGCCGAACGAGTCCGACGTCGAGCAGAAGAGGACGAGCTCCGTGACGCCGCTGCAGAGGCAGACGCAGCCGCCGGCGCAGCAGGTGCCCTTGACGGCCCGGGCTACGCGAACGCTGTGGGTGCGCATGGCTGAGATCTACGGGTACCGCTGGACCAGTGCCTACGGCGAGGATCCGAGCGGCGGCGCTGCCGCGACCTGGGCGAAGGGGCTTGCCGGGCTCACCGGTGAGCAGCTGGCTGCGGGCCTGGGCTCGAGCATCGCCTCGGCTGACCCGTGGCCACCGACCTTGCCGGAATTCCGTCTGCGCTGCCTGGGTGTGCCCAGCTTCGCCGCTGTCCGCAACGACACCGGCCGTCGGGATGGCTTCACGCGCCTGGTGTGGCAGTACCTGGACGGCCACCGGTACCGCACCTCGAGCGCCGACAAGAGCGACCGCCTGCTGCGCGAGGCCTACGACCAGGCACGCGAATACGTGATGCGCGGCGGGAGGCTACCGGAAGAGCCAGTGGCGGTGCTCGGCCAAGCCGCTGCGTCGCCGCCGGTACCGGCCAGTCCTGAAGCCCTACGTCGTGCTGAGCGGGAGATCGCGGAGATCTTCGGCAAGGGATCCGCAGAGCCCGGCAACGACGACCATCCGCCGGCGACGGGCAAGATGGCTGCTGCAGGGCTGGACCGATGATCGACCAGGACCAGCTGCGCAACTATCACCGCCAGCAGGTGCTGTACGCCCTGCAACAAGGCGGTGAGCCGATGACAGCCTCGGAAGTGCATGAGGGCATGACCACCCTGGCCCTGGCCATGGGCCATCCCAGGGAGTGTGCCGCGATCACGCCTGCGGCGGTGGCCGGCATTTTGCGCGGCATGCTCGGCGAGGTCCTTGTCGTCCAGGGCGAGGATAGACAGAACCCGAGGTACGGCCGTGGGGAACCGACGTGGACTGCTGTCGCGGGCCTGGCGCGCGTGGAGCGACCACTGGCACCTTGCACGCGAGCCGTTGGGGCTGGCGACTCTGTCGCGGTGCAGGCCTTGCCGGCGCAACACCAGTTCCGTCAGATCACCCTGGACCAGCGGCTGGCATTCCTGCAGGCCGAGTGCAACATCCTGCTCGCCGATATCGCACGCGACTACACCGCGTTTGAGCAGCGTGTCCGCGTTCAGATCTCCGCGTTCGAGCAGCGTGCCGCGCGACTATTGAACCAGGGCGAGGACGCTGGCGCATGAGCAACCGCGGGTTGAGATACAGCCGTGTCGAGGACATGCCTGCAGGAATGCAGCAGCTGCTGCAGAAGGCGCGCGCTGTCGAGAGCAGGCCGGCGCCGGCGCTGCAACCGGAAGAGGTTGCTGCAGCACCGAAGCGATCGAAGTACGGCAACGTGGTCACGATGGTCGATGGGATCCGGTTCGACTCTAAGCGGGAGGCGCGCTACTTCGAACAGCTGAAACTGCGGCAACAGGCCGGTGAGGTGCACTTCTGGTTGCGCCAGGTGCCGATGCACCTTCCGGGCGGTACGAAGTACGTCCTGGATTTCCTGGTGTTCTTGCGGACCGGTGACGTCGAGTTTGTCGACGTGAAAGGGAAACAGACCAAGGAATTCCGGATCAAGAAGCGCGAGGTCGAGCACCACTACCCGATCAAGGTGCTACTGGCATGACCGACTGGAGATCCTCCCCCCGTGCTGCAGGCCGGGATCTGACCAAGGTGCCGACAGATGATCTCCTGCGAGAGATTGGTCGACGTTGTGCTGCAGGGGCAGGCTCTGCTCAGAAAGCGCCTGCTCGGGAAAGGCAGTTCGCCACCAAGGCGCTATGGGCGAAGGACAAGGCCAACCAAGCTCGCACCAAGCTCGCAGAGGTTCATGCGCTGCCGCCGGCCGGGATGGCGGAGCAGTGGGAGCGGGATCAGATACTCGGGGATCTGGAAGCCGAGGTCGTGAAGTTCGATGGCATGGCAGCAGTGTTTGAGAGGAAGGGCCAATGAAGGCAGCAGAGATGAAGGCGCAGTTTCCGACCGAAGCTGCCCTGTGCACGCGCCTGATCGACTGCCTGACCGCGGCTGGCGGCTGGGAGATCTACCCCGAGACGGCCGGCTTCGACATCCTCGCTGTGTGGAAGGCGACCGGGCACCAGCTCGGCATCGAGGCGAAGCTGCAGCTCAACGCCAAGGTGGCCGACCAGATCCTGCCGGCGCACTGGAGCAACGCCGACCAGCGAGGCCCGGACTTCAGAGCGGTGCTGGTTCCCTGTACGACGGCAGCAAACTACGGCATTGCACGCATGCTCGATGCGCTGGGCGTACAGGTCCTGGTCCCGGACAGCTGCATCGGCCGGTGGAAGACGGAGCCCGGGCAGCAGGTCCAGCGCGAGGTGCATCGGCATGGCCTGCACCAGGCCGCCCCATGGGACCGCGCATCCGGCGATCTCCGCGAGTGGGGGCCCACAGCATGGTTCGACTGGAACCCCACCAAGCGCTGTGAGCTGCCTGAGTTTGTGCCGGAAGTGCCTGCAGGTGTACCGGCGCCGCTGCAGTTGACGCCCTGGAAGGTGGGCGCTCTCAAGGTGCTGGCCGATCTCGAGCTCGATGGTTTCACGACGGCCAAGGGTGTCCGGGCCCATGGCGTGGATCCGCGCCGCTTCTGTGCGACCGACGGATGGCTGAAGCAACTGGGCGGAGGGAAATGGGCCCGCGGAACCCTCCCTGCTTTCGAGGACCAGCACCCCGAGGCCTATGCCCAGGTGTTGGCCCAGGCGCGCGCCGCGCGCGCTGCAGAGGATGCAAAGAAGACCCAGGAACAGACGCCATGAACGAAGCTACAGTCGGTACCACCGCGCTCGCTGCCGCGCGCGAGCTCGAAGTGGCGTTCCTCAAGGGGAAGAAGATCCCGTCCTGCGCCAACTGCAACGGCAAGGCGAGGGTGTGCTGGCCTGGCCGCGAGTCGCAGCTCGTGCAGCTCCAATGCCGACACTGTGGGCCGCGTGGAGCCATCTTCGACAGCAGCGCGCCAGTCCAGTGCGGCCGCTGTGGTGCCGCCCCGACCGGCCTGTTCCCGCGCGGCGCGCAGATTCAGTGCTGCAGCTGCGGGGCGTCCTCAGCCGTGTTCGTCGGCCCCGATCCCGCCGGTGCTCTCGCCGCTGCGTTGGACGCCTGGTGCCGGCGCGCACCCATCCTGCCGGCTCTGGACGATGGTGCCGCACAGCGGCGTCGGGGCGCAGCGCCGGATGGCTTCGACGACGATGGCAAGGGAGACGTCCTGGAGCTGCTGTCGCGCCTGCTGGTCGGCGGGAGCTACCGCATGCCAGTCGAGGGCCGCAGCACCCTGGCGCCACTGGGCAGTAGCGACATCGCCGGCGCAGTTGGCTACATGCGTAACCCGCTGGAGAAACACACCGCGCTGGCTGTAGCGACGCGCATGGGGCCCGCGGCGATCGCAAGGCTCTCCCTCGCTGCCTACCGCCAGGTGGCCAAGGACGTGCGCGCAATGCGACCGAGGCCGCTGGATCTCGGCAAGCCGGCAGATCGGTGGCGCCTTCGCCTGGTGATCTACGACGCCGCCCACGAACTGGTGTGGCCGGAGCGGCGGCAGCCGTTCGCCGGGCTGGCCAAGTCAGCGAAGATGCGCAAGGGCAACTACATCAAGGCCCACAAGTGTGCCAGCGCCGTCCTGCAGGAGGCGCTGCACGGAGGCAGGCAGGGTTTTCGGCACGCATTGTGGTAGGCGACCTGCGGAGGCGCCTCACTCCTGCAGAGTTAGCTCCGCAGCGCATGTTTCATGCAGCTTCAGCAGGTCCTTACCTAGAGCGTCGTTGAGTTGGCGGAACCGAATGACCAATGATTGGCGAAGATCTCCATCCATAGTGCTTTCCAGAAGCTGAGGCGCGATGATCGCAAGTTGAGAAGCAACTTGACCGATAGCGTTGGCTGCCTGATAGGCCGGATCTGAGAAAAGGTATCTGAACTTTCGCGCCCCGCGTTGGATCCTAAGGGCCCGCTCATGGGTCACTTTGTCGCTGAGCATTTCAATGACAGCATCCTCGACTTCGGCCAGTGCTCCCATGCGCTTGTCAAACAAGTCGGCTTTCAGCTTCTTCTTTGCTGTAGCAGCCTGCTGACGTGCAGTAAGCCATTGCCGAAGGGCTATGTAGGCTACCCCAGCAGCCAGAGCCAATTGACCCATCGCTGTGAACAGGCGCAGCTCCAAGTCTGTCATTCCCCAGATGGTCTCAACCATTGCGACACCCTCCCTGTATTGGCCGGGATTATCACATTTGTTAAGGTTTGTTAGGGGGGCGAGCCGCTTCCCCACAATCCTTCAAATGGGGCGCTGGATGGATCCTCTGTGCGAAAACATTCTGATCGGCCTCGGGACTGGGCTGGTCACAGGGCTGTTGTCCGGCTACTACTCCGGCATGGTGATAAGTAGGACCTCTCGGTTTCACTCGCTGCTTAGAGACGCGCAACGCGTGCTGAAGCAGATTGAGTTTGAGCAACAGGAGAATCGTGTCGTAATACAACATTGGGAACCAAAAATGCTGAGCGCCGTGGGCGACGACTTAGCGACGGATGGCCAATCAAAGGCGGCTTCAGTCGTACAAGAGCAGTCGATTCAGGTGAACAGGGCTTTCTATGCAGCGTGTGCGGGGGATCTGGATGCGCCAGGGTTTGAAGTCGCGGTGACACGTGCTCGCAATGAAATCGCCAGACTCCGACCTTCTAAGCGTGTCCTGATTCCGTGGGGGCAGCTATGAGCAGTTGTACATTGGTCATCGATTGGCCGGTAGTCACGCACGGGTTCGGTGCGTATGAAGATTGACTGGGTTCTGATCTTGGGAAATCGGCTTGCCATTGCGTGGGCCATTGCTGCCGTGAGCGCGTACCTGTGCGACAGGTTCTCTGGAAGCGCTGGCGCGACCCTCTACTCGCTGGTGATAGTGGGCTTCGCCATTATTGTCCTCGTGCAAGGCTTGATTGAAGTGTCTGAGGCCCAGAGTGCCGAAGGGGTGCCATGGGGAACGATGGTTTCTGCCGTCATTGTTGTCCTCAGCGTGCTGGCGATGAGCTGTCTGTGGTTCGACACTTACTGCAAGGGGGCGGGGGAGAAATCTGCTTGGGTGTGTTCACATACCTGACCTCAGTTGTTCCTCATGAGGAAGAAATCTTCCTCATGAGGAACCGCAGTTGCCTCGGGAACCGAAAGTAGGTTTGAATTCCTACAGTGGGCGTTCTTGTGGGCGCCTCAATTCAAAGGCCGTTGATTGACCAGGACGTGGGAGTCCACTGGTCGATCAGCGGCCTTCTTGTTTGCGGGGTAGAGCAGTCCGGCAGCTCGCGTGGCTCATAACCACGAGGTCGGTGGTTCGAATCCACCTCCCGCTACCAAACGGCCGGTAGTCATGGCCACCACTCAAGCCAGCACATAGGCCGTCGTGAGACGCGCTGCTGGTGTCCGCGCGACCTTGCAACCGCGGTAGTGGTGGGCCATGCCGGCCTCCTTTCATTGGGGGAACCGCGGTGGGCATCAAAGAGCAGATCACTACGGACCTGGCGGTCGCGGGTTCGAAGATCGGGGCGGCAGCCAGCGTCACCGCAGCGACGTACTCGCCGGGC
Source organism: Stenotrophomonas sp. YIM B13575 (assembly GCF_042787595.1). NCBI lineage: Bacteria > Pseudomonadati > Pseudomonadota > Gammaproteobacteria > Lysobacterales > Lysobacteraceae > Stenotrophomonas > Stenotrophomonas sp. YIM B13575. The sequence goes on from NZ_JBHZOP010000014.1 coordinate 42,648, forward strand.
TACACCCTGAGCGACTGGGCGCTGATCGGAACGATCGTGTTCACCGTCGTCCAGACGTTCACCGTCATGGTGAAGAACTGGGGCGACTGGTCGGCCTGGTGGACGGCGCGCATGGGCAACGCTAGGCGTTTATGGGCGTGGATCCGCGGCCGTGGCTGACACCAAGCTCAGCACCAAGCAGCGTGTGGGCTTCGCTGCCGCACCGCTGGCGCTGATCGGGGCGCTGGTTGCCGCCCTGGGCACGAATGATTCGGCCCACGAAGGCCGCCGCTACGTCCCGTACTACGACTCCGCCGGCATCCTGACTGTCTGCGCCGGCATCACGGGCGCGGCAGTGGTGAAGGGCAAGCGCTACACCGACGAAGAGTGCACCCGGTTGGAGACGGCCTACGTGCGCACCATGCTTGGCCACATGGGGCAGTGCGTCCGCGGCGAGTTCGAATTCCACGAGATCAAGGCCTGGGGCCACTTCGCCTACAACATCGGCACACCGGCCTTCTGCGCCAGCACCGCGGCGAAACGGCTCAACGCCGGCGAGCGCCAGCCTGCTTGCGCCGAAATGTGGAAGTGGAGGTACGTCACCATCGGCGGCGCGAAACGTGACTGCGCGCTGCCGCAGTGGAACTCGAAGTGCGGCGGAATCATCGATCGCCGGCAGTGGGAAATGGCCACCTGCCAGGGCCGCCTGCAGTGATCACCAGGGCGGCGGTCAGTGCCTGGTGGGCAGCCTGGAAGTGGGTGGCCATCTTGGCCGGCCTGCTGGTCCTGTCGCTGTGGCTCAACGTCAGGCAGTACGGCGATCGCCGCGAGACTGCAGCTGCAGCGCGCGCCGCCACCCTCCAAGACACGCTCGGGGTGACGGCGGAGATCGCGCGCCTGGCTCAGACCGACAACGCCCAGCTGCTGCAGCGGCTCGAGACGATCGCCGCACGCGGCGAGCGAACCAGAACGATTTACCGAGCAGCAGCTGCAGCGCAGCCGCTGCCAGCCAACTGCGCCCCGGGTCAGGTCCGGGTCGATGCCATCAACCAGGCCCTCGGGCCGACCAGCGGGACCGCGAAGTGACCCAGCAACCATCGACCGGGCGGATCGTCCACTACACCCTGAGCGATACCGACGCGCTCCGCATCAATGCGCGGCGTACCGATGGCCCGGCCATCCAGGAACGCCTGCTCGACAACACCTGGCCAGTGGGTGCCCAGGCGCACATTGGTAACAAGGCCGCGGCCGGCGACGTGCTGCCCGCAATGGTTGTGGCGGTCCAGCCGAACGGCCAGATCAACGCTCAGGTGTTCCTGGATGGCAATGACGTGCTGTGGGTCACCAGCCGGGACGAGGCCAGCGAAGAATCCGGCAGCCACCCCGGTCGCTGGCAATGGCCGCAGCGCTGACGTCATGCAGCTGCGCCACGCCCTCGCGATCGCGGCACTGATGGTGCTAGCCGGCTGCACACAGCACCTGCAGCGCGTGCCGGCCCAGTGCGACGCGATGTGCTTCCGCCCGTGCGTCGATGCAGGTGAAGACACCGGCGTGCGCGTGACCGCAGATCCAGCAGCCGCTGACGCCTGGGACAACATCGGCGGGGACGTGGTCGGCCAGCTGGCCGACAAGCTCCGCACCTGCGACGTGCGGCGCAAGGCTTGCGAACAGTGCCTGCGTCGGCTCGACGCCAAGAACGTAATCCAGCTTTGAGCGCCATCCCGGCACCATAGGAGAGCAGCATGTTGAACCAGCAAGCCGGTACGACCCCCTTGGCGGAGCCCCAGACCCCGATCGAATCCGCGATGAAGGACCTGGCGCGCATCCACCAGGACCTGCATATCGCTGTCGAGCAGCTGGCGCGTCGCCTCGCGCCGGTGCTGGCAGAGGCGAAGCCAGATGCGTCGGCGTCCACGGGGCGCGCCATCGGCGCGTCTCCGTTGCTCGAACACCTGTTCCAGCAGCGGGACGCAGCGGCGGTGACCCTTGACCTCATCAACGCGCTGCACGCCCATCTGACCCTGTGAGCAGGACGCCCGCCAGCTTCAGCCTCACGGTCGTGCGCGGCGCGACCTGGGAGGACGACTTCACCTACACCAACCCGGATGGGAGCCCGTTCGACCTGACCGGCTACCAGGCGCGGATGCAGGTGCGGACGCTGGCGGGCCAGTTCGGGTTGACCCAGGCGGACACCCTGGTCATGGAGCTCAGTACCGCAGCCGGTTCGCTGCTCATCGCTGATCCGCTCGACGGCGTGGTTTCGATCACCGTGGCCGCCGTGGCCACCGAGGTCCTGAATCCAGCCAACGAGCGCAAGGTGAAGCACTGCTACAGCCTGGAGCTGTTCAAGCCGGAAGGTGCGGATCCGGAATACGTGATCCCGCTGGTGGCCGGCAAGGTCACAGTCCAGGGCGAGACCACCCGCTGATGCCTGTTATCCGAGCCACTGAAGGCGCGGCGCGCGTGATCGTGGTTGAGCGCCGCGGCGCCGTCGGCATCCGGGATCCTCGCACCCCGATCGTCGCAGCAGCAAAGCCCACCCAGGTCGAGGCGATCCAGGCCGATACACGAACGGTTGAGGTCGCAGCGCGCGGTGCCCAGGGCCCAGCAGGCCCGGCCGGCCGTGATGGAACCTCACCGGAAGCGACGTATCCGGTAGGTCAGCAGATCCATGGCCACCGCGTGGTCCGTCTGGACAGCGGCAGGGCCTACCACCCGGACACGGCAGTGCTGGGGCACGCCCAGGCATGCGTCGGCATCGCCTTGCAGTCAGCGAACACCGGTGACGTCACGGTGCGCCTGGCCGGCACGATCGAGGAAGCCAGCTGGGCCTGGCACGACGGCGCGGTGTGGTGCGGCGCCGACGGCACGCTGACGCAGAACCCAGGCACAACCGGATGGCTGCTGTGCGTCGGCCGCGCGCTCAACGCCACCACCCTGATGATCGACTTCGACTCACCCATCGCGCGGATCTGAACCCATGGCCGACAAGACCCTGCAGCTCAAGAACAACATCACCACCGAGGTCGAGGGCGTCACCGCGTCGGCGGGCGCTTCCGACGCCGGCAAGATTGCGGCCCTCGGCCCGGATGGCCGCTTCGACGACTCGCTGCTGCCGGCAGGCATTGGCGCGGACACCAAGATCTACCCGGCCAGCGAAGTGCTGGCGGCGGGCGACTACGTGAACATCTGGGAAGACGCCGGCACGGCCAAGGTGCGCAAGGCTGATGCCAGCGCCGCCAACGCCGGCAAGCGCGCCCACGGCTTCGTGCGCGCCGGCGTGGGCGCCATCGGCAGCGACGCTACCGTGTACTTCGAAGGGCCGAACAGCTCGCTTTCGGGCCTGACCCCGGGCACGACCTATGTGCTGAGCCATACCACCCCGGGCGGTGTCGTGCCGCTGGCGTCGGGCACAGCCACGGCCGGCCACATCCTGCAGGTCCTGGGCGTGGCCACCGACGTGGGCGAGATCAACGCCGAGATCGGCAATCCGGTCGTCCGAGCCTGATATGGCAGCGCGCCGTCCGCTTGTCCTCGACGAGAGCAACCGCACGAGGGAGCTACCTACTGGTGACACGCTGGCAGGTGTGCCGCTCTATCTGCCTGTCGGTCTGCGCACCGGCGTCACGGTGTTCCTGCCTCTGTCCACGGCCTACATGCTCACCATTGGGCTCAGGGCGGGCGGCACCTTCGACGTACAGGCGACGACCTGATGACAACCCGCACTCCACTGATCCTCAACCAGGCCACGGCCCGTATCGAGGAGCTTGCCTCTACCGATAGGCTGCCAGGGGCGGCGATTTCTGGGCTCCTCGGGAAGAATCGCCTGATCAACGGCAACATCATGTTCACTCAGCGGGGTAATAGCGGCACCGTGCAGAACGCAGCGGTATACACCGCCGACCGTTGGCGATGCTCTGCTGTGGGCAGCCCCGCGAGCAATTGGGGGGTTGGTGGCCACGCGCCAGGGGAAATCCCTGACGCTACTCGATACCTTGGGTTCAACATTGTTTCTGGCACAACGTCTGCTTGGATCGGCCAGCACATCGAAGGTGTCGAAACCCTCGCGGGCAGGGAAGTTACAGTTTCTTTCTACATGCGAAGTAATGTGGCTGGGAAGAAAGTGGGGGTTACCTGCCAGCAGATTTTTGGTTCCGGCGGCTCTGCACTTACGAATGTTGATGGAGGGGTTATCACCCTCAGTACCGCGTTTCAAAGGTTCTCAGTGACGCTTACTCTCCCGTCTATTGCTGGCAAGACTGTTGGAGCCAACAACAACGTACTGCTGGTATTTTGGCTTTGCGACACTACTGCCCATGGTGGGCAGCTGGCGAGTCAGGTTGGTCTTTTCGAGATTTCGAGCATGCAGCTCGAAGAGGGCACGACGGCTACTGCCTTTGAGATACGCTCTCAGGCTTTGGAACTCCTGCTGTGCCAGCGCTACTACCAAAAATCGTTCCCTGTAGAAGAAGCTCCGGCCGACAACAGCCTCACCTGCATCCACCGCCCCGGTGTTAGTTTTGCTGCTACTGCTATGCGCATCGGAATTCCGTTCACATCACCAATGCGGGCTTCCCCGTCGATGAAGTTTTTCATGGGCGCAGAAGTGTCTGGAGGCACAGCAGGCCGATGGGGGTATTACGATCCCGGCGCTGGCGCTTGGCGATCCTCTACCACCGCGCCAAACGTCGTACAGCTTACGAGCAGCGGTTTCACCGTGGACATTGAAGGCACGGGGCTGGCATTCCCCAGCAGCTACCTCATTACCGGGCAGTACACGGCAAACGCGGAGATTTGACGGTGTATCAACTCACCAAAAACACCGATCTGATCCTCTGCGTCGAAACTGGCGATTTCATCCCGCGCGGCCACTACTTGTGGCCGACCGCGTGGCTGGAGTCGAACACACCGCTGCCGGTCCTTCCGCCCTATGAGCCGAACACACCAGCCCACCATCGCGCCATCCGCGACGCAGCGTGGGCGTGGATGACAGGCGTGGTTGTTGAGCGCGGTTACGACAGCATCGAGAGCTGCGTTGGCTACTTCAACAGTGGGGTGGAGCGGTACCGGTTGGAGGCGCGGGCCATGGTGGCGTGGCGCGACGCGGTGAACGAGAAGCTGGTGGCCCTGATGCTGGATCCGCCCGCCGGGATCGTGACCTGGGATCAGGTGCGCGCGTTGCTGCCGCAACCCTCTCTGTTCAATTGGCCGTCCAGCGTAGAGCTCCCGCTTGGGGTAGGCGATTGCCCTGCAGTTGAACTTTGATCCAACCTGAGAGGAACCCAGCCAGTGGCCGGAAAGATTGACCCGGCGACGGGGCTGCAGGACCAGCAACGGCGGTTCGCGGACGAATACCTGGTCGACTTCAACGGCACCGCGGCCTACATGCGCGCCGGCTACAAGGCCACCGGCGCCGCGGCCAGCGCCGCCGCCGCGAGGCTGTTGGCCAACGCCAAGGTGCAGGCCTATCTGGCCAGCAGGAAGGAAGAGTTGCTGCTGTCGCAGCGGGTCGACCAAGAAGCGGTGCTGGCTCGCTTGGCATTCATGGCCCTGGGCGACATCCGGACGCTGTTCGACCAGCACGGCAACCTGAAGCCAATGAGCGAGCTCACGGTCGAAGAGGCCAGCCTGGTCCAGGGCGTGGAGGTGTTCGAAGAGTGGGAGGGGCGGGGCGACGAGCGTCGCGCGGTCGGGCTGACCAAGAAGATCAAGCTGGTCAGCCGCCTTGATGCGGTGAAGACCCTCGGCACGCACTTCGGCATGTTCGCCAAGAAGGTCGAGCACACCGGCAAGAATGGCGGGCCAATCGAGAGCCAGACGCGGATCCTCGGCGATGTGATGGATCTCATCGATGGATCCGACACCGGCCCCGGGCCTTCGAGCTCGCGGAGCAAATAAGCCGTGGAGGAACTAAGCGACCAGGACGCCAGCCGAATCATCGAGAAGCTGGGCGATCGGTGGTGGCGGCTGAACAACCTGTACTACATCACCGACAAGTTCGGTCGACGGGTGCAGTTCAAGCTGAACGAGGTGCAGGCCGATCTCGACGACAATCTGCACACGTTGAACCTTGCGCTGAAGTCGCGCCAGCACGGCATCACGACCTGGGCCTGCATCCGTGCCTTGGACATGGCGCTGTTCAAGAAGAACACGAAGGCCGGTGTGGTCGCACACACCGCCGGCGATGCCGCCAAGTTCTTCCGTAGCAAGGTGCTGTACGCCTATGACAACCTGCCGGACTGGCTGAAGAAGATCCGGCCGGCAGTCAGGCGCGACATGCGCGATGGCGTCCTGGAGCTGGCGAACGGCTCCAGCATCGAGGTCTCCGTGTCCCATCGCGGTGGCACGCTGACCTTCCTGCACATCTCCGAGTACGGGCCGATGTGCGCCATGTATCCGGAGCGGGCAGGGGAGGTGGCGTCCGGTGCACTGAATGCGATCGCCTCCGGCAACATCGTGGTGATCGAGTCGACCGCCTATGGCGCCGCCGGCGACTTCTACGAGCGCTGCCAGACGGCGATCGAGCTGGACCGACAGATCCGGGCCGGCACCGCCAAGCTGACCACGATGGACTACCGCTTCCACTTCTATCCGTGGTTCCGGGATCCCATCAACGAGCTCGACCCGGACGGTGTCACGCTCACGGCCGAAGACGAGGCCTACTTCGCCAAGGTCGAGGCGGAGATGAACTACACGCTGCGGCCTGAGCAGAAGGCCTGGTACGTCAAGAAGGCGGCCGAGCAACGCGACAAGATGAAGCGGGAGCACCCCAGCACGCCGGAAGAGGCCTTCCAGGCGAGTACCGAGGGCGCGTACTACGGCAAGGAAATGGCCGCCGCCGACAGCAGCGGACGGATCACCGACCTCCCGATCAACCCGCAGGTGCCCATCCACACCTTCTGGGACATTGGCCGCAGCGATGCGACGAGCATCTGGTTCATGCAGGAGAACGGGCCCTGGCTGGACTTCGTCGACTTCTACGAGAACTCGGGCTTTGGCGTGGCGCACTACGCCAAGGTGCTGAAGGAGCGCGGCTACCTGTACGGCAAGCACTACTGGCCGCATGACGGCGCCAACGAGGACTGGTCGGCGAACGAAAACCGGGTGCAGGTCGCCGGCAAGCTGGGAGTCAAGCCAGTTGTCGTCGTGCCCCGGATCAACGACATCACCGAGGGCATCGACATGGTCCGCAACATGCTGCCGCGCTGCAGGTTCGACAGGGTTCGCTGTGGTCCGCCCAAGGCGGGCGAGGGCAGAGGCGGACTGGAGGCCCTGCGCCGTTACACCAAGGTCTGGAACGACAAGACGGAAACGTACTCCGACCTCCCATTCCACAACTGGGCCAGTAACCCTGCCGATGCGTTCCGGCAGGCGGCTCAGGGCTACGTCAGCAGCAGCGGCCGCCGTGTCGGCGAGGCGCGCGGCATGGCCAACGACAACTGGAGAACTGCATGAACGTTTCCCCGCGCGAGCGGAACACCCCCACGGCGGTCGAGCTGGTTGACCTGCTGTCACTGCTGGTCGCTGCCGCAGACGAGGGGCAGCTGGTCAGCATTGCATTCATGCTGCGCTCGCCGTCCGGCGACACGATGGTTGACTACCGGGGCAGCCATGAGCTGAGCGAGCTGACGGCCCGAACGGTCCTGCAGCGCATTGCCCAGGACGTAGCGGGCACCCATCCGGCGATCGCCGCTCAGATCCACTCCGATCTCGGCAGGAAGGCGAACTGACGTGAAGAAACGCACGGTCGAGCAGCTGGCCATCCACCTGCAGCAGGCCCGCGGGTACGCGCGATACCTGCCAGGTGGCGAGAACCATGGCACCGTTGTCGAGGACCATGTCCTGTCGCCCGACCAGGCCGTCGCGGCCGTGGTGGAAGAACTGGACGCCGCGCTGGAGCTGCTGGGAGCTGAGGCATGAGCGCCGAGGTCGAGCTCGCCCCCGATGGGTTCGTCTGGTGCGGCAAGAAGGGAGATCTCACGCTTTACCTGACCCACGTCGTGCGCGATGGCGACGACGATGCCGCCCTCTACATCCGCAACGAGAACCGCCGGGTCGAGGGCGTGAACCCTGTGACCGGGGCGATCGCCTACGGCAGCCCGGCCTACCTGGTGCCCTTCCGCGACTTCTGGATCTTCCGCCCGGAAGACAACGACCGCGGCCGGCACCACCACATCGGCGACATGGTCGCCCGCCTGCAGAACGCCTCAGTCGCGCTGTACGGCCTGGACGTGCCTGCGTATCGACACCGCATCCATGACGCCATCCTGGAATTCTGCGATGACGTGAAGAACCTGCGCCCGCCGGCGGAGCAAAGCCGTGAGCAGTGGCTCGGCGAGATGGCCCGGATGGGAATCCAGATCAAGATCAACGGGCAGAAGGTGAACTGATGCAGACGATCGAGAACTTGCGCAGCGAGCCGGCCTACGACCCTGGTGCTGCAGACGTGGCCACCGCGGCTCCGCCCGACGTGGAAGGCCACCCCCTCGACAGCCTGGAGAACCGCCGTCTCCACGCGAAGGTGCTGGACTACTGGTACACCGCCCTCGATGCGTTCTACGACAACCGCATCGAGCAGATGCTGGACTATGACTTCTACGACCACATCCAGTGGTCGGAAGAAGATCGGGCGGTGCTGGCAGCCCGGCATCAGGCGCCTCTGACGTACAACAAGATCAAGATGGCCATTGACTGGGTCATCGGCACCGAGCGCCGCACCCGGATCGACGGAGTGGTACATCCTCGGGCGGAGGACGATGTCGATATCGCCGCGGTGAAGTCGGAGCTGATGAAATACCTCAGCGACACCAACCGTGTGCCCTGGGCGCGCAGCCAGGCGTTCAAAGACGCCGCGATCGCCGGCTGCGGGTGGACCGAGGAATCGATCCGGACGGACCGTGCTGAAGAGCCGGTGATGATCGGGCATATTCCCTGGCGGCAGATGCGTCGAGACCCGGTAAGCCGCGCCCTCGATCTGAGCGATTGCCGCTTCCTGCTGCGGGAGAAGTTCGCAGACCTGGACTATGCCGAGGCCATGTTCCCCGACCGGGTCGAGCTGGTGAATCGGGCGGCCCAGGACCACTACGACGGCGACAACGGCGCGTTCGACGAGGAACTGGATCTGCCGCAGGTGTTCCGCCGCTACGACAGTCGCGGTCACACGGTCACCGGCCGTCGCATCACCGGCCGTGCGTCCCTGGACAGCCGTTGCCGGCTGCGGGTACGCCTGATCGAATGCTGGTTCAAACGCCCCGTAGCGCATAAGCGGCTGTGGGGTGGTGAGTACCGCGGCGATCGCTTCGATCCGAGCAACGCCCAGCACCAGCAGGCACTGGCGGCGATGAAGAGCGAAGCTGCACCGGTCTACTCCCTGTCCGACGCCGTGGTTGAGGAAATGTGGTGCGCGATCTTCACCGAGGGCGGCCTGCTGCAACTCAAGCGCAGCCCGTTCCGACATGGGAAGTTCCCCTACACACCGTACTGGTGCTATCGCCGCAACCGGGACGGCATGGAGTACGGCCTGGTCCGAGGTGTGCGCGACTCGCAGGAAGATCTGAACAAGCGGATGAGTAAGCTGTTGTGGGCCCTGAGCACGAACCAGCTGTTCTATGAGGATGGCGCCATCGATGAGGACCGCATCGAGGAAGTGAAGCGCGAGATCGCCAAGCCCAACGGTGTGATTGCACTGAACAATGGCGGTCTGAACAAAATCAAGGTGGAGCGAAACCTCGATGTGGCAGAGGCGCAGATTCAGCTGCTCGAGTTGGACGCCGCTCACATCCACGACGGTACGGGCGTGAACCGCGAGCTGTTGGGGCGCGAGACCAACGCGGCCAGTGGTCGGGCGATCCTTGCCAAGCAGCAGGAAGGCGCGGTGGGCACTGCAGAGCTGTTCGATAACTACCGCTTGGGAATCCAGCTCAGCGGTGAAAAGCAGCTGTCGCTGACCGAGCAGTTCATGACCGAAGAGCGGCAGTTCCGGATCGTCGGCGAACGCAAGGGCCTGGACTGGCGTGTGATCAACCAGCTGCGCCTGGACACGCTCAACAACGTCTGGGTGGTGGACAACGACATCAGCCGCAACCAGGCCGACTTCATCGTCGACCAGCAGGACTTCCGCGAATCCATGCGCCAGGCTTTCGCCGAGCAGTTCTTCGACATGCTGGGCAAGCTGCCCCCGGATATGTCCATCCAGCTGCTGGACCTCGCCTTCGACATGATCGACATGCCCGGCAAGGACGAGGTCGTGCAACGCATCCGGAAGATCACCGGCCAGTCGGACAACGACCAGGATGTCGACAGTCCCGAGGCGCAGGCCCGCCAGCAGCAGGAATCGCAGGAGCGAGACGTTGCGCTGCGCGAGCGCATGGCGAAAGTGGGCCTGGATGAAGCCAAACGCGAAGAGGTCATGGCCAAGGCCAAGGCCCTGCAGATCAAGACCAAGGGCGACGCGCTGAACGTCGCCGAGCTGATCGAGATCCTGCTCCCCCTCGCTCCGGCGGCAGACCGCCTCCTGAGCACCCAACAGCCCCCCGAGGAAACCGCTCATGCAGCAGCCTGACAACGCGGGCCAGCAGTCGCTGGCAGCGAACGAACTGGAAATGACCGAGGGCGAGCGCGCGGCGCTGGCCAGCGCTGACGAGACCGCCCCTGGCGCCGCAGCCGCGGCAACCGGCGCGGCCGACCCGCCCGCCGCCGCTGGCGGTGCCGCGACGCCGGCAGCTGACGCCTCAGCTGTTGCGGCACCCGTGGAAGGAGCGACCCCACCTGATGCGGCGGCGGCTGCAGCCGCCGGAGGCGCAGCGGAAGGCGCGCCGGCAGCACCGGCTGCAGTATCCGAGCCGCCGCCAGCGACGCCATTCGTTCCCACGTACGCGGCCGACGAGCGCGACTACGGCAAGGAAATCGGGGACATCAACGGCAAGCTGCAGGCCCTGAAGGAGAAGTACAAGGCCGGCGACGTCGAGGACGAAGCGTACGAGCAGCAGTACGAAGATCTGCGCGATGAGCGCAGCCGCGTCGAGCGTGCCCAGGACATGGCCACCCTGCAGCAGCAGATGAGCCAGCAGAACGCCGACCAGTCCTGGGCGTACCTGCAGCGCCAGTTCCTGTCCCGCCCGGAGAACGCCGGCATCGCCGCGAGCCCCATGCGCTTCGCCGCGTGGGAGCAGGCAATGCAGAGCGTGGTGAACGAAGCCGCCGCTGCAGGGCGGCAGGTCACCGACTGGGACATCCTGGCTGGTGCGCGGGATCTGCTGGTGAGCGAGGGCTTGCTGCAGGCCTCGACCGCCGCGACCGCGCCGCCCGTGCCGCAGCCGCCGGCTAAGCCGGATCGTGCCGCACCGCTGGGCGCTGTCCCGGCTACCCTGAGTACCGTGCCCGCAGCTGCCGACCCTACCTCCCGATCGACGGCTGACGCCGCTGCCGGCATGGACAACATCGAGGACATCGAGTCGTTCCTGGCCGGCAAGTCGGAGAGCGAACGCGATCGCATCCTGCGTGACGTGCCCGGCTCCTTCGTGGCGGACAACTGAGCCCCATGCCCAAGCTGCACACCACCTTGGAGCCCGGCGACGTGGTCCTGATCCCCTCCGGGTCGGGTGCGTCGATCACCTTCACCGAGAAGAGCGGCAAACGCTCGCGGGTGATCATCGAATCCAACACGCCGGTGACCATCACCCGAGCCGGTGAGCAGCAACCAACTGGCGGCGCGCTGCAGCGAGTAGCGCGTCGGCCAACGCCCACAACGGGCTGAACATCCTCAAAAACCTGCGCAGTAGTGCGGGTCAACGACAGAGGCGCAGAAGTGCCGTGATCTCCCTGGAGAAGCAACATGGCACAGACGATCGTGGGTCTGAACGACCCGAAGGCCCGGAAGCTGTGGTCTGCGGACCTCATGGTTTCGGTATCCAAACAGTCCTACTGGACGCGCAAGATGATGGGCAAGGGGTCGGAGACCTCGATGCCGGTGATGCTGCAGACCGACCTGGAGCAGGAAGCCGGCGACACCATCAGCTACGACCTTTCCGTGCAGCTGTCCGGTGGCGTCATCGAAGGCGACCAGAAGGCCGAGGGCAAGGGTGAGAAGCTCGACTTCTTTACCGACAAGGTCTTCATCGACCAGGCCCGTAAGCCGGTCAGCTGCGGTGGCCGTATGAGCCGCAAGCGCACCGTCCACGACCTGCGCAAGGTCGGCCGCAACCGCCTGACCGAGTTCTGGGCGCGCTTCTACGACGAGCTCTTCTTCATGTACGGCTCGGGCGCCCGCGGCATCAATGAGGACTACAACGTCCCGCTGAACTACGCCGGTCGTGCGGGCAACACGTTCGAGGCACCGGACAGCTCGCACATCCTGTTCGGTGATGGCGCCAGCAAGGCTTCGCTTACCTCGGCCGGCAAGATGAGCCGTGTCCTGATCGAGCGCGCCAACACCAAGGCGGCATCGCAGGGCGGCGGTTCGACCCAGGTGGCGGAGATCCAGCCGATCACCATCGCCGGCGGCGAGCACTTCGTCACCGTCATGCACCCGTTCCAGGCGCATGACCTGAAGACCTCCACGGATCCGGGCAACTGGTTGGACATCCAGAAGGCTGCTGCAGCCTCCGAAGGTGCCAGCAACCCGATCTTCAAGGACAACCTGGGCATGATCGGCAACACGATCCTGCACAAGCACAAGTCCGTGGTGCGCTTCGGGGACTACGGTGCCGGCGGCAACGTCGCAGCGGCCCGCGCGCTGTTCCTTGGCCGCCAGGCCCTGGTGCTGGCCTTCGGTTCGCCGGGCAATGGACTGCGCTTCGACTGGTCCGAGGTTCCGCTCGATCACGGCAACGACATCGAGATCTGCGCCGGCGCGATCTTCGGCATCAAGAAGACCCGCTTCAACGGTAAGGACTTCGGCACGATCGCCCTGGATACCGCCGCGGCCGATCCGAACCCGCAGTAAACGTCACAGCAAGAGCCCCGGCATGCCGGGGCTCTTGCGTTCAGAACCCACATCCTTCGCAGGAGAAATCCATGTCCACGAAACTCGCAACTGGCCGCAACAGCGGCGCATCGTCGCCGGCAGCCGGCCTGGTGGTGGTCAACGACTACAGCTGGCCCGTCGAGGCCGCCGCGGATGGCGACCTGGTGCTGATCGGTGAGCTGCCGGCCAACCACAAGCTGCACAGCCAGGGCTCGGGCCTGTTCGCCAAGCTGGACGCCGCCGGCAAGCTGGCCGCCCAGAACGTTACTGTCTTCATCCCGGAAGACGCTGACGGCGCCGCTGTCGCCGGCAATACCGTGATCGCTGCAACGGCGGTGGCCGCCGATACCGCGGCATTCACTCCGGTGGCCCTGCACCTGATCGCGGAGGCCCTGGGCTCCAAGCCGGTGAATCGTCCGGTTTACGTGAAGCTCAATACCGCCCCGGGTGCCCAGCAGGGCGAGCTGATCCTGCGCCTGGCCAGCTTCCCGGCCTGAGCCCCCCAACCGTAGCGGGGCTGCAGCTGTAGCCCCGCCTACCAGGAGCATCCCATGCTGATTGCATGCAAGTTCAAGCGCCCGAAGGCGCCCGTTGAGCTGGACGGCAACGTGTACTTCTTCGTGCCGATCGATCCCGCCAACGCCGATTCGGAGCACGTCGCCGACGTCGAGAACTCCGACCACATCCAGCGGCTGCTGGGCATTCCGGAGGCCTACTACATCGCCCGGGCTCAGAGCCTGCAGACGGTACCCAAGCCGGCACCGCCGGTCGCCCCCGTCGCAGAGCAGGATCCGCCTCCGCCGGCTGGCAGCAGCACAGGTGGCGGTGCCGATACCGCGAGCTTGAACATCACCACCGGCACCGACACCGGCACCGATACCGATACCGACACCGGCACCGGCACCGGCAGCACCGAGCCGCCCGCCGGCGCCAACGTAGCGGCCACTCTGCCGCCGGAGATCGTTGAGGCCGCGGCCCAACTGAACGGCCTGAGCTGGCAGAAGCTGAAGGCCGAGTTAGCCAAGGGCGGCATCGCCAAGGTCGTGATCAAGGCTGCCCTCGACCTGGAGCTGGCCAAGCCGGAACCCGACCAGCGCGGCACCACCCTGAAGGTGCTGAGCCAGGCGCTCGAGGAAGCCTGACGTGGAGGCGCGCACCCTCAGCCAGTTGATCGAGGAATGCCGGGAAGAGCTCGACGACGACGTGGCTCCCTACTTGTGGAGCGACGCAGTGCTGACCCGCCACCTCAACGAAGCTGTGGAAGAGGCGTGCATTCGGGCGCGGCTGCTCGTGGAGAGCGGCCGCCCCGATATTTGCCACATCAACCTGGAGCCGGGCCGGGCCGACTATCCACTTCACCCGACCGTGTACGTGGTCCGGCGCGCGGTTCTGGCCAGCAACCTGTCTGACCCGCTCTGCAGGACAACCAGCGCCGCCCTAGACGGACGGCACCATCACTGGCGCACCGAGGCAGGGCGCCCCGAATACCTGGTGCGCGATCGACAGGCACGCGAGGTGTCGGTGAGCCCGGTGCCTGCGGAAGTCGACGTCCTGCGGCTCACGCTCTGGCGCGTGCCGGAGGCTGCCGAGGCGATGGAAGACAGCGAGGACGAGCCGGTGATCGATGCCATCCACCACCGGAAGCTGGTGCACTGGGCCTGTTGGCGGGCCCTGAACAAGCGCGATTCAGAGCAGCGAAGCACCGCGGACGCCGATCGACACCTCGCACTGTTCGAGAGCTACTTCGGCGAGCGGCCCACCGCGCGCGCGCTGCAGCAGCTGTCGATCGACCCCACCACCGGCACCCAACCCATGTGGTTCTGACATGCCCGTTCGCGATGAAGATCTCCGCCCAGCAGGCCCCTGGCCCCTGGGCATCAACAACGTGGCCGGAGAAGGGGCGCTGCCGACCGATGAGAACGGGATCCCGCGCGCGCTGCGTGAGGCGGACAACGTCGACTTGGACGCCGCCGGTCGGCCGCGACGCCGGCGCGGGCATCAGCGTTTCCGGCCTGGCGCACTGACCCATTCTCTGTGGAGCCATGAGCACCTGCAGTACGGGCTCTTCGTCGATGGCGGTCAGCTTCATGCCCTGCATGCGGATGAGCGCGTGGAAACGCTTGGCATCGACGTCGGCCTGGACCCGCTGAGCTACACGCTGATCGGCGATCGCGTCTTCTTCAGCAACAGCAGTTCCTGCGGTGTGCTCGACATCGACCTGCAGGGGCATTCCTGGTCGCCTGAGCACCCCGCGGGCCAGCCGGTAATGGCACCGTCCGCCGCAAGTGCGCTGGCGCCTGGGCAGTACCAGGTCGCGGTGACGTTCATGGATCGGCTCGGCCGCGAGTCGGGTAGCACGCTGGC
This sequence comes from Stenotrophomonas sp. YIM B13575, assembly GCF_042787595.1. NCBI lineage: Bacteria > Pseudomonadati > Pseudomonadota > Gammaproteobacteria > Lysobacterales > Lysobacteraceae > Stenotrophomonas > Stenotrophomonas sp. YIM B13575. The sequence goes on from NZ_JBHZOP010000014.1 coordinate 57,955, forward strand.
CGCGGTGATCGACATTGCCGAGGGCGGCGGATTCGAGCTGAGCGACATTCCGCTGCCAGTGGCGCCGGACACGGCTTCGGTCGCGGTGTACGTCTCCGGGCCGAACGACCAGGTGCTGCGGCAGTACGTCATCCTGCCGGCCGGCACCCGCTCGGCGCCGGTGCTGTCTGCCGGCGAGGGCAGGGCGCTGACCACTCAGTTCCTTCGCCCGCTGCCGCCGGGCCACATCGTGCGTGGTGCGCACGGCCGGCAGTTCGTAGCCAGTGGCCAGGAGGTGCTGTGGTCGGAGGCGCTGCGATACGGCATGTTCCGGCCCTCGACCAACCGCATGCGCTTCAACGCACCGATCGACCTGATGGAACCCATCGGCGACGGGCTGCAGGATGGCGCCGGCCTCTACGTCGCTGCCGGCGCGCGGACCTACTGGTATGCAGGCGCCGACCCGAAGGACTTCAGCCAGGCGGTGGCGCGCGGTAGCGGCGCTGTCCCTGGCTCAGCCATGGTGGTCAACGGTGACGTGGTTGGGCTGCAGTCGGCGGCACCGGTGCTGGTTTGGCTCGCCCGCGACGGCTACTTCTGCATTGGGCTGCCGGGCGGTCAGGTGCAGGTGCTGAAGAAGGGCGAGGCAGTCGTCGACGATGCCGATCATGCAGCGCTGCTGCTGCGCCACCAGGACGGACTGAGCCAGCTCGTAGCCGCGCTGCGGGCACCCAAGGGCCAGGCGCTGGCCGTCACCGACCGGGCAGTCGCCCACGTCATCCACCGAGACCCCTGAGCCATGGCTGTGTTGGCCAAGCCAGACGACGTGAAGCGTCGGCTGGAGATCTGCCGTGCGTGTCCGAACGTCGAACGGCTCGGACGCCGCCTTTTCCTGCGCTGCAGCCTCTGCAGCTGTCCTCTGGCAAGCAAGACCCGATTCCAAGGGGCTTCCTGCCCCGCGGGCAAATGGTAACCACCGAAGGAGCAAACCGATGAAAATCATGAAGGCCCTGCAAAACCTGGGCACGGTGGGGCGCGACGCCATTCGCGCAATCCGCCGGCACAAGTACGAGTTGTCCGAGGCGGGCATCTACCTTCCCGCGGCGCGCGCGACCATCGGCGGCACCTTCCGGCATGCCCACGCCTCTGCAGGCGGGGAGTTCGGTCCGTGGCAGGTGGACCCGAATCGACTGGTCAAGGAGGGCCTGAACTACATCCTCAACACTGCACTTGGGGGCACCAGCCAGCAGACAGCCTTCTACCTGGCGCCATTCGCGGGCAACGTGACGCCGGCGGCGGACTGGAAGGGATCCACCTTCAAGGACGTGGCCACCGAGTTCACGGGGTACACCAACGCCAGCCGTCTGCCGTGGACCACCACGCCTTCCACGGCCGAGGCCATCGGCAACAGCTCCGCCTTGGCTGCGGCGACCCTGATCTATTCGGCTGGTGGACCGTACAACCTCTACGGCATCGGACTGCTGACTGGCTCGGCCAAGGGCGCGACGGCGAACATCCTGGTCGCTGCCACCCGCTTCGCCACGCCTCGCACCAACCAGCTCGCGGGCGACAAGCTGGCGCTGGAGTATGTGCTGTCCGCCAAGGACGAGGGCGACGTCACCTGATGAGTGGGTCGCGGTACAGCGGGTGGACGCCAATAGTGGTCGTTGGCGATCGGGAGGCCGCAGCCCAACACGTCCCGGAAGCAAGGAAGCTGCTGGGTTTCGTGCTCGAAGAGGCCAGACGGAATGGCCTTGGGATCGCGAACCTGCGCCGTGAGTTGCAGGATGGCACGGTACTGCTGGCCGAGAAGATCGGTGAGTTGCCACGGGTCACCATCATTGCCCCCGGGCCACCGCCGGTAGAGGAACCGCCGGAGCCCCGCGGCGGCTTCATCGTCTGGCCAAGATGGGACGTGCCCACAGGCGATCCGGCGCAACGCGGGTCGCAGGTGGATCCCACGGGCAATGATCCCACCGCGTGGCTGGAGTTCGTCGGCAGTCGTGTGGTCACCCGCTACTGGCGCCGATGGGACGTGGTCGACCAGATCCAGGGCGCCCGCTACGAGAGCTACAACCGGCCGGATCTGTATCCCGATGGGTTGTACTTCTTCGGGAACATCGACTGGAAGGACGGCGAGGATCTGGCGCTTTCGTTCTACGGATTCTGCTCGCGGTACGTGCACGACGTTGCCTTGCTCGACATCGGCGCGCGCTGGGTGCTGCAGCAGGGCCAGGCCCTGTTCGACCGGATTGCCTACCGCGACGAGCTGCAGCAGGATCCGCCGGAATACCTGTCGTGGCGGATCAACTCCGCCTGCGTGCGCAAGACGTCGGCTGGCGTTCAGGAGCTGGTGGTGGCATTCACCAACTACGCCCAGGGCCAACCCACCACGGCGCAGTCGGCCTTCGTGGCCTTCAGGCTCCGTCGGAACGAGGGGACGCCGCAGAAGGGTGACTGGGTCATCGAGCCCGGCAGCCACCGCCTACTGGGCATGACCCCAGGGCAGATCAACCCAGAAGGCAGCACGTCGGGGAACACTTTCGCCGATGCGGCCATGGCCTGGTTCTTCAATGGCGACGGAACGCGAGCGATTCGCACCGTCAACAGTGAGCAGACAGCGGGCGTTCCGCTGATCAACACGATGACCCAGGAGGTGGAGATCTCCGACAGCAGCATCACCCACACAGCGGTCCAGGCTGCCTACCTGCAGGGCAATTACGCAGGGAGCGGCGGCAACTTCGCCTTGGTCGCACCCACACGTGGCCTGGTCGTGTCCGACTTCGCCGGTATGGAGCGGAAGGACGCTTACCTGGCGCTGCGGCGGAGCGAGGGGCGGTTTGCTGTGGAGGCCAACAACTACCAGGGAATGGTGCGCGTGTCGGTGGTACTGGAGTTCGACGGTGGCGAGATCACCCTGATCGATCGGGACTTCGCGGTCGGCAATGATCGCCAGGACTATCACCTGATGGCTTACATGGACGTGCGCCACAACCTGTTTTCAGGGTGGCGGATCCAGGGATTCAACGGGGCGCACACGATCCAGCCCTTTGCCTACATGGCCGGCCGGATGGTGTATGGCGAAGCAGAGGCGGTGGCATGGGATCCGAGCTCCGGTACCGCAGCGCCTTTCCCTGGCTTGGACACACGTGCACCTGGCGCGGTCACCGACGGCTTGGTGTTCGGCAGCTACTGGGTCGGCGCCGGCGGGTCTGGATGGGGACCGCGCACACCGAACCAGTCCGGCGTCCTCTGGAACAAGCACCCTCGAGAGGGATTGATTGCGTTCGCCGGGTCTTCGCTGCTGGTCCCGCTGATGATGGACCAACAGGGCGTCTACGACTTCCTGGGGTTCCCTTGGGCCGGCGGCTGGAACTACAGCAAGGGGCGCTACTGCGTCTCGATACCCGGCGCCTACACCGGCGCTCTGAACTACGTGACGGGTCACGACCTGGGGGCCTTGCTCGGCGTTACCGCTGACGACCGGCGCTTCTACCCGCTGACCGTCTTACCCAAGCCCATTTAGGAGCCTTCATGGCAGTGAACACTTCCACGGGGTTCGAGGCGTCGATCCTCGGCCCATCGGCATTCGAAGCGATCTTCCGAGGCGGCTGTATCGAGATCCGCACCGGGCCCCAACCTGAGACGGCAGATATGCCGGCGACAGGGGCGCTCCTGGCCCGTATCACGCTCGACGGTGGTGCCTGGCAGGCCGGCGTGTCGACCAATGGCCTGAGCTTCGTGCGCAACGGCCGCTACGTCTACAAGGACGCTGCCCAGCGCTGGGTTCTGCGTGGTCTCGCTGCCGGCACTGCAGGTTGGTTCCGGCTGGTCGGCAATGCGCCCGATGCCGGCGGAGTCTCCTTCGATTCCCCGCGGATCGACGGCGCGATCGGTCTGGACGACGACAGCCCGGGCGACTTCCAGATGCGCCTGCCCACTTTGGCCATGGCCACCGACACCGGTATCGAAATCGGTGAATGGTGGTTTGCGATCCCCCCACTCTGACGAAGGAATAAGCACCATGACGATCTCCATCCCGCTCGCGCAGGCCCTCCTGGGTCAGGTCAAAAATGCTCTGGACGAGGGCTTCCTGTACGTGTTCGCCGGCCCGGTACCGGCCAGTGCCGATGCTGCCTTGGACATGGTTGGCAGCCACACGCAGCTGGCGAAGCTGTCGGTCGACGGCGACGGCCTCACTTTCTCCGCGCCCGTTGGCAACGTGCTGCCAAAGGCCCCGAGCGAAGAATGGGAGGGGTTGATCCAGTTCGACGGCGCCAATGCCGGCGCGCCGAGCCTTTCGCCGACGTTCTATCGCTTCTGCGCCGCAGGTGATGACGGGCGCGGGGCTTCCACCGGTGTTCGCCTGCAGGGCACAGCGGGCGGGCCCGCCTCGAATGCTGCAGTTTTGTTCAGCAGTGACGTGATGACGGCCAACGGCAGCAACAGCACGGGCGTGAGCATCTTCAACGTGGTTGCCGATCAGGCCAGCTGACATGTTGTCCAAGCCGCCAGTCTCCAGGTACGTCCCTCCTCAGCCCGCGAAGCCGGCGGTGCCGTATCGGGCGTCCTACACCATCTGCGGCGCATCGCCGGCCCAGGGCTACTGGCGGCAGGAATGCAGCGAGGGTCGGATGCCAGCGCCAAAGGACAGCGCCGTGCAGCTGCCGAAGGACGCCACCATTCTCGGCTATGAAGAGCAGAACGGGGTCACCTACGTTCGGTACATGATCTGCAGGAGCGTGTTCGTGCAGACCGCGCCACCCGGGCCTGTCACCTGCACGACCTACCCGGAACAGAAGGCAGAGCCGGCGATGCCGGCCGTACCTCCGCGCGTGGAATACGACTCAGTCTTCCAGTGGAACGCCGGCGCCGACAGCGCCGACGAGCTCGATGGTGATGTCGCTATGCGGTTGACCATGAGTAGGGCAGTGGGGGTCGTCGTAGGGCTTTCCGTCCTGGACGAAGCGGAGGTGTCCGATCCAGCCAGAATCCGCCACGGCTTGTACTTCCATCAAAGCGAGGGAGGGCGCCTGCAGGCTTGCGTTCTAGAACGCGGGCGTCGCATGACGCCTATCCGCTTCTATGACTCCCAGGACACGTGGGAGGTAAGGCGCGTCGGTGGCAGCGTCGACTACCTGCACGACGGCCATCGCTTCTACACGTCGCAACAAACCAGCCACGGGCTCGTGGTTGTCGGTTGCGCGATCTATGCGACTGGAGATTTCATCGAATGACCATCGAGTTCCTGCAGCTGGAGCACACCACCACGGATGGGCGTGCCGCGGCCCTGTTGGCACTGCGGGTCGTAGGGGTTGGCCAAGGAGTTGGTGCCGCCGGAAGTGTCGTGCTGAGCCTGGGCTCGTCGGGACGTGGTCAGATCTACTTCGGCGGCGGCGTGGACCCGGTTATCCCTGCCAACGGCGCTGCCGCATTGAACCTGGGCACTTCCGGGCGGGGCTACTACCGGGACGTCGGCGGCGGTGCAGCGGCCATCCGATTGCGTGCCCGAGGCTTCCAGACTGCGTCGGGGCGCGGCGCCGGCGGGGCGCGCCTGGTCCTTCATGGCAGTGGTCGGCAGGTCACCGCGCCGATGGCCTACGCGGGCCTTTCTGCCCGACCGCGGATGATCTCCGCCTTCGGCGGGCGCTGGTTCGCTTCGCCGCGTTCATCGCTGGCCGTCGGAGAGACCCGGAGCAGCATGCCAACGCACGTGCTGAACGAAGTGCTCTCCATCGATGAGAGCCGGCGCAGCGCGCTGCTGGCCAGCTGCAGGACGGTGGACACGCTGAGCCTGGAAGACGCAGCGGCAGTGGTGTTCATGCTGCTGGTCGAGGAGGGAGTCAGCTTCAGCTCCGAGATCCACGCTGATGCGATCAAGCTGGAGCGCGTCATTGATCGCCTGCTGGTGCTGGGGATCGCCAATTCCTACGCAGACGCGCTCAATGCCCTGGTCGGCGGCCTCTGGTTCGGCGCCCTGACCGAGGCGCTACGCACTGAGACAGTCATCGATGGACTTCTGGGCACGGAAGTGGTGGCCAGCCTGCAGCGCGCCGCAGAGCGCGTGGTGGACGGCATGTTGGCAGACGCCGCGGCATTCGAGGTCGGTACCGGCGTGGTCATGGTGGACGAGCAGCTGCTCGTCGGCGCCGCCGGCGGCGCCACGGCCGAGCTGGCCCAACTG
>NZ_JBHZOP010000139.1:0-6912 GCF_042787595.1 Stenotrophomonas sp. YIM B13575
GCATGGCCCGGCGCTACCGGTGGTGCGCGTGGGTAGCGCCGGGCCATGCCCGGCGAGCGCAGCGGCGCGGGTACGTTACGGGAACCGCAACTCGACCACGCCGTCATGCGGCAGGCTGACCTTGACCGGCGCGGTCTGCAGGTCGTCTTCGCTGCGGTTGGCGCTGCCGCTGCGCGAAATGCGCGCCAGTACTTCCACTTCGCGATGCGCCGACAGCGGTGCGGTCGGCATCGGGCTGTCGCCGTCGCCGAGGCCGACCGTTGCAGGGAAGCTGGCCAAGGGCAGCTTGCGTGCAGCCACCGGCATCGGCGGGCCACCCACCGCGCGCGCCAGCACGAACACCTGGGTGCTGGCCGGCCAATCACTTGCTTTCAACGATGCGGGCAGGTGCACCCGCACCTGCAGCAGCGCCGGTGCAGTTGCCGGTGCGTCCGCCGGCTGGCCGGCCGCGTCACGGGCGATGGCGATCTGCGCCTGCAGCGCCTGCGCCGCGCCCGGCTCCAGGCGAGGCAGCAGCGTGCTCCAGAGATCGGCGGCCTCGGCGTTGCGTCCGCGCTGGCGCAGCGCGATGCCAAGCAGCCAGCTTGCGCGTTCGGCATCGGGCGACAGGGTACGTGCACGCTGCAGCCATGCCAGCGCGGTGTCATCGAACTGCTTGCCCGGGTCGGCCTGCGCGCGTGCCTGCGCGGCCTCGACCAGCACGCCCGGTTCGTCCGGCGCCAGGGCTGCGGCGCGGTTGAAGGCATCGGCCGCAGCGGCGGCGTTGCCGAGCTCGGCCTGCGAACGGCCCAGCAGCGCCCAGCCATCAGCGCGTTGCGGATCACGCTGCAACGCCTGCTGCAGTGCTTCTACGCCGTCACGCAGGGTGGCGACCGACGGCGCAGGCTGCACCTGTGCGGCGCGGGGATTGCCAACCAGCAGGTACAGGCAGGCACCGGCCACGCCCAGTGCCACCACCCCCAGCACGAAGCTGCGACGGCCTTGCTGGCGCAGCGGCCACAGCACCATAGCCGCCAACAGCGCAGCGGCCACTGCGGCGACCATCGGCAACCCGTACGTCACCAGTCCTCTCCCTCGGTTGGGTTCACTGCAGCAGATGCATCCATCTGCCGGCTGCGACGACGGACGATGCCCATCACCACCAGCGCGCCGCCACCCAGTACCAGCAGCGGACCGCCCCACAGCAGCCAGGTGCCCGGTTGCAGTGGCGGTTGATAGAGCACGAACTCGCCATAGCGGGCGACCAGGAACTGCTTTATCGCCGCATCGTCGAGGCCCTGCTGCATCAACTGCAGCACTTCACGGCGCAGATCCTGGGCGATCTGCGCATTGGAATCGGCCAATGACTGGTTCTGGCACTGCACGCAGCGCAACTGCGCGGCCAGGTCGTGGAAGCGCGCTTCCTCGGCCGCATCGCGGAACACCAGCGGCCGCGCATCATGCACCGGTTGCTGGGCAAGGCCGGCGATCGGCAGCGCCAGGGTCATCGCCAGCAGCAGCGGCAGCAGCCAGCGCATGCGCTTACGGCGAGGCGTGCAGGGTGTTGCCGGCATCGCCCTGGGCCTTTTCAAGCTTTTCCAGCGCCGGAATCAATTTCTCGTCGACCACCTGCTGGGTCATTGCACCGCTGTACTTCCAGCGCACGATGCCACTGCCATCGACCAGGAAGGTCTCCGGTGCTGCGGTCACGCCCCAGTCGATGGCGGTGCGGCCTTCGATGTCGCTCAGTACGACCATGAACGGGTTGCCCAGCTGTTCCAGCCAGTGCAGCGCGTCGGTGGGTTCATCCTTCCAGTTGTAGCCGATCACGCGCACGCGCTTGCTCTCGGCGAAGCGGGTCAGCACCGGATGTTCTTCGCGGCAGGCCGCACACCAGCTGCCCCAGACGTTGAGCAGGTAGGGCGCACCACGCAGCTCTTCGCTGCGCACGATCATCTGCGGGTCATGCAGCACCGGCAGCGCGAACGCCGGCGCCGGCTTGTCGATCAGTGCCGAAGGCAGCACATCGCGCTGCGGATCGCCCGATTTCATCACCCCGTAGATCATCAGGCCAAGCAGGCCGAAGAAGAACAGGACGCCAATCACGATGGCTACCGGCGGCAGCGGGCGGGAAGGGCGTGGGGCGGGCGACTCGGACATGGGGAACTCCTACGGACGACGAAAGCGGCGATCGGCGGCGGTGATGAATCCGCCCAGGGCCATCAACAGCGCGCCCAGCCAGATCCAGCGCACGAAGGGCTTGATGTGCACCCGTACCGCCCATGCATTGTTGCCCAGCGGCTCGCCCAATGCCACGTAGACATCACCGCTGAGGCGTGCATCGATGCCGGCTTCGGTCATCACCTGACCGCCGCTGGCGTACTGGCGCTTCTCCGGATGCAGCAGGGCCAGTTCGCGACCCTCGCGCAGCACCCGCAGATGGCCGCGGTCAGCGATGAAATTGGGGCCTTCGCGGTGGTCCACGCCCTCGAAGCGGACTTCGTGGCCGGCGACCACCACCTGCTGGCCCGGTGACAGCGCGACTTCGCGCTGCACGTTCAAGGCTTCCACCAACAGCGCGCCGGCCAGGAACACCGCGACACCGGCATGGGCGACGATCATGCCAAGCATCTCGGCAGTGAAGCGGCCATTGCCACGCAGGCGCTGCCAGACGAAACGGGCGGTGCCCAGGCCGACCCAGGCTGCGGCCGCGACGCCGATACCGGCCTTCCAGCCATTCTGCGGCGCCTGCCACCAGGCCCAGGCGCCGAGCAGCACGGCCAGGCCCGCCCATGGCAACAGCACTGCCAGTGCGCGCGAGGGTTGGTCGCGCTGCCACTTCAGCAGCGGACCGAACGGCAGCAGCATCACCAACGGTGCCATCAACAGCAGGAACAGGCTGCCGAAGTAGGGCGGACCCACCGAGATCTTGCCCAGCGACAGCGCATCGGCCAGCAGCGGGTAGAGCGTGCCGAGCAGGACCATCGCGCAGGCGCTGGCCAGCAGCAGGTTGTTGGCCAGCAGCAGGGTTTCGCGCGAGGTCGCGGTGAAGCCACGGCGCGGATCGCCGGCATCCACGGCCAGCCGCGGCGCACGCAGCGCATACAGCAGCAGGCTGCCACCCACCAGCACCGACAGGAAGATCAGGATGAACAACCCGCGCGAGGGATCGGCGGCGAACGAATGCACGCTGGTCAGCACGCCGGAGCGGACCAGGAAGGTGCCCAGCAGCGACAGCGCGAATGCCGCGATGGCCAGCAGCAGCGTCCAGCTGCCGAAGGTGCCGCGCTTTTCGGTCACCGCCTGTGAATGGATCAGCGCCGCGCCAACCAGCCACGGCATGAAGCTGGCGTTCTCGACCGGGTCCCAGAACCACCAGCCGCCCCAGCCCAGCTCGTAGTACGCCCACCAGCTGCCCAGCGCGATGCCCAGCGTGAGGAAGCCCCAGGCGACGTTGGTCCAGGGCCGCGTCCAGCGTTGCCAGCGCGCATCGACGCGGCCTTCCAGCAGTGCCGCCACGGCGAAGGCGAACGGCACCGCAAAGCCGACGTAGCCCAGGTACAGCATCGGCGGATGGATGATCAGCCCCGGGTCCTGCAGCAGCGGGTTGAGATCACGGCCTTCCAGCGGCACCGGGTTCAAGCGGAGGAACGGGTTGGAGGTGAAGATCAGGAAGGCGAGGAAGCCGACGCTGACCACGCCCATCACCGCCAGCACGCGCGCCTGTACCGGTGCTGGCAGATGCCGCGAGAACAGCGCCACCGCGCCGGTCCACAGCGCCAGCACCAGCGCCCACATCAGCAGCGAGCCTTCGTGCGCCCCCCACACCGCCGAATAGCGGTAGATCAGCGGCAGCAGCGAGTTGGAGTTTTCGGCGACGTAACGCACCGAGAAGTCCTGCTGCACGAAGGCTGCCGTCAGTACGGCGAAGGCGCCGGCCAGCAGCACCAGTTGGGCAAAGGCCGCCGGACGGGCAACCGACATCCATGCGTCGTTGCCGCGCTGCGCACCGACCAGCGGCAACACGGCCTGCAGCAGCGAGGCCAGCAACGCGCAGAGCAGGAGGATCTGGCCGAATTCGGGAAGCACTCAGCGCACCTCGGGCGCCGTGACCGGCACATCGTGCTTGCGATGCGCATCGCCCATCTTGTCGGCCACTTCCTTGGGCACGTAGTTCTCATCGTGCTTGGCCAGTACCTCGTCGGCGACGAAGGTGCCGTCCTGCAGGCGGCCGCTGGCGACCACCGCAGTGCCCTCGCGGAACATGTCCGGCAGGATGCGGTCGGTGCTGACCGGCAGCGTTGCATCGCCGTCGGTGACCACGAAGTGGGCCTGCAGCGAGCCGCTGGGCCGATCGAAGGATCCCTTCACCACCATGCCGCCCAGACGGAAGCGCGACTGCGCATCGACGTCCCCGCGCAGCACTTCCGAAGGCGTGTACAGGTAGGCGATGTTGCGCTGCAGGGCGAAGGCGACCAGGGTGGTCGCCAGCGCGGAGGCCAGCAGCAGCAGGAGCACCCAGATCATGCGGCGTCGCTGTACCGGCGTCATCGGCTGAGCTCGGTGGCCAGCGGCGCCTGTGCCGCCGCGTTGCCACGCGCCTGCAGCCGCTGTTGGCGGCGTTGCGCCAGCTGTCGGGCGCTGCGCAGGCGTAGCCATGAGCCCAGCGCATCGGCGCCCAGCACCAGCAGGAACACCGCGAAGGCAGCGATGAGGTAGGGCAGGTGGGTCATTGCCGTGCCTCCCCATCCGCGGTGCCGAAGCGCTCGCCGATCCAGGCCTTGCCGGCCTCGCGCGCGATGTTGTCGGCACGCGCCTTGGCCAGCAGCGAGCCGACGAACCACAGTTTGGTGGCGACCACCATCCACCACAGCGGGGCGATCAGTTCCGGCCGCACCGCGTTCTCGCCGAACACGTTGATTGACTGGCGCTGGTGCAGCGCCCCCCACCAGTCCACCGAATAGCGGATGATCGGCAGCAGGCCCACCCCCACGATGGCCAGCAGGCCGGCCGCGCGTGCGGCGCTGCGGCGGTCTTCGATGGCGTGGTACAGGCCGATCACACCCAGGTACAGAAACAGCAGGATCAGCTCGCTGGTCATGCGCGGGTCCCAGTCCCACCAGGTGCCCCAGGTGCCCTTGCCCCAGATGCTGCCGGTCAGCAGGGTGATCAGGGTGAAGCCGGCACCCATCGGCGCACAGGCCATCGCCAGGATCTCGCAGATCTTGATGCGCCAGATCAGCGCGATGGCGGCGTAGGCAGCCATCAGCGCGAACGCGAACAGGCTCATCCAGGCGCTGGGGACATGGATGTAGATGATGCGGAAGGCATCGTGCTGGTTCTGTTCCGGCGGTGCCACGAACAGGCCCTGCCATAGGCCGATCAGCAGCACAGGAACCGCCGCGGCGTAGAACACGCGGGACCAGCGTGAGGCGAAACGATCGAAGGTCGGGGGCGAACCGAGTTGATGGAACCAGCGGACGATCGGATTCATGCGTGGCGGCTATCCAGCAGGGGTGGATTGGCTCTCAGCTCGGTCAACTCAGAGAAATACGGATCGCAGCAGCGGTGGCCAGCGGTGCCAGCACCAGGGCGATCACCAGCCCGGCGCCCAGCATGAGCAGCGCACCGACCGGATCCTGTCCGCGGCTGGCTGCCGCCAGGCTGCCGGCACCGAAGACAAGCACCGGTACGTACAACGGCAACGACAGCAACGCCACGAGAATACCAGAGCGCCGGATGCCCACGGTCAGTGCAGCGACCACGCCACCGATCAGGCTCAACAACGGTGTTCCCAGCAGCAACGATGCCAGCAGCATCGGCAGCTGGTCATGCGGCAGATGCAGCATTTCCGCCAGCAGCGGGCTCAGCAGGATCAACGGCAGGGCGGTGGTCGCCCAGTGCAGCAGCACCCGCACCAGCACCAGCCAGGCCAGCGGCACCGGCGCCAGCAGCCATTGTTCGAGCGAACCGTCTTCAGCATCGGAGCGGAACAGCGAATCCAGTGCCAGCTGCCCGGCCAGCAGCACCGCCAACCACAGCACCGCACCGGCGGTGGCGGCCAGCGGCTGCGGGTCGCGGCCCTGGGCGAGGGCGAACAGCACCACCACCAGCAGGGCGAACAGCACCGGCTGCAGCGCATCGCCGCGGCGGCGCCAGAGCAGGCGCAGGTCGCGCGCCACCAGGGCACGGGCGGTCTGCCACAGGCCCGGTTCAGTGCCCGGCGCGATCATGCTTCACCGCCCAGATCGAGCTGGCGGGTGCGTACCGGCGGCGCGGCATAGGCGCCATGGGTGGTGACCAGGGCGGCGCCGCCGCTGCGCAGGTGTGCGGAAATCATCCGGTTGACCAGGTTGATGCCTTCCAGGTCGAGGTTGGCATAGGGTTCGTCGAGCAGCCACAGCGGGGCCGGCGACAGCCAGATGCGGGCCAGCGCCAGCCGCCGTTTCTGTCCGGCCGACAGGTGCCGCACCAGGGTGTCCTCGTAGCCGGCCAGACCAACGATGGCCAGCGCATTGCCCGGCATCTGCCGTGCGCGGCGGCCGTGCAGGCCACACAGGAAATGCAGATTCTCCAGCGTGTCCAGGTCCGGCTTCAGGGCAGGCAGGTGGCTGAGGTAGGCGACATAGCGCGCGCGCTCGGCGTTGCTGGCCGGCTTGCCGTCGATCAGCACCTGGCCCGCGCCCGGGCGTGCCAGGCCCGACAGCACGCGCAGCAGGGTGGTCTTGCCGGCACCATTGCCGCCCTGCACCAGCAGCGCCTCGCCGGCATCCACGTGGAAGTCCAGCGGGCCGAACACCGGCTCGTCATTGCGGGAGAAGCTCAGGCCGCTGGCGGCCAGCAATGCAGGGGTGTTCAAGGCGCAGGGGTCTTCATGCGGGAGTGCGGCGGCAATTGTAGCGGTGAATGTGACCCGGTAGCGGGGGGGGGGGG
>NZ_JBHZOP010000140.1:0-17199 GCF_042787595.1 Stenotrophomonas sp. YIM B13575
GGCGGGGATCCGACCCGGGCGCGGGGTCGGATCCCTTTCCCACGGAAAGGGCTCCGCCCCCCCCCCAACCTCACCCCACCGTCCGCACCTTCGCCACGCGCGCGGCAAAGGTCGGCAGCACCAGCAGGGTCAGCACCGTGGCGGTGATCAAGCCACCGATCACCACCGTCGCCAGCGGCTTCTGCACTTCCGCACCGGAACCACTGGCGATCGCCATCGGAATGAAGCCGACGATGGCCACCAGCGCGGTGGTCAGCACCGCGCGGATACGGCTGGACGCACCATTGATCGCGGCCATCATCGGCACGTCACCGGCGTCCAGGCGCTCGCGGATCGCCTGCATCAGCACCAGGCCATTGAGCGTGGCCACGCCGGACACCGCGATGAAGCCCACCGCTGCCGACACCGAGAACGGCATGCCGCGCAGCAGCAGGGCGAGGATGCCGCCGACCAGCGCCAGCGGCACGCAGCTGAACACCAGTACCGCTTCCTTGCCGCTGCGCAGGGCCATGAACAGCAGGCTGCCGATCAGCAGGAACACCACCGGCACCACTGTGGCCAGGCGCTTTTCCGCGCGCTGCAGGTTCTCGAACTGGCCACCCCAGGTCAGGTGCGCACCGGGCGGCAGCGCCACCTCGGCGACGGCGGTCTGCGCCTCACCAACGAAGCCGCCGAGATCGCGGCCACGCACGTTGGCCTGCACCACCACCCGGCGGCTGCCGTTGTTGCGGCTGATCTGGTTCGGCCCTTCGCTGACGCTGATGCGCGCGACCGAGGACAGCGGAATCACCACGCCGGCCGGCGTGGCGATCGGCAGCGAGGCCAGCTGATCCGGGTCGTTGCGTGCGCTGTCGTCCAGCCGCACAACTACATCGAAGCGACGGTCGCCCTCGAAGATCTTGCCCGCCGCCGTGCCGCCGATGCCGGTAGACAGCGCATCGCTGACGTCCGCGGCGGTCAATCCGTACTGCGCCGCTGCCACATGGTCGATCTTGACGTTGAGCGTGGGCAGGCCGGAAATCTGCTCCACCCGCACATCGGCCGCACCCTCCACCGCGCGCAGTTTCAGCGCCACCTGGTCGGCCACCTTCTGCAACTGGCTGAAGTCATCGCCGAAGATCATCACCGCCAGATCGGTCCGCACGCCGGAAATCAGCTCGTTGAAGCGCAGCTCGATCGGCTGGCTGAATTCGAAGCTGTTGCCCAGCTGCTGGCCGGCCAGCTTTTCGAAGCGGGCCACCAGTGCTTCCTTGCCCAGCTTCGGGTCGGGCCAGTCCGCGCGTGGCTTGAGCACGATCACACTGTCGGAAATGTTGGTCGGCATCGGGTCGATCGCCGCTTCAGCGGTACCGGTACGCGAGAACACCGTTTCCACTTCCGGTTGCTGGGCAATCGCCTTTTCCAGCGCCAGCTGCATCGCCAGCGACTGCTCCAGCGAGGTCGACGGCACGCGCAGTGCCTGCATCGCCACGTTGCCTTCATCCAGGGTAGGCATGAACTCGCGGCCGAGCAGGCCGAACGAACCAATACCCACCAGCAGCATCAGGCCCGCACCCGCCACCACCGACCGTGGCCGCGCGACGGCCTGGCGGATGATCGGCTCGATGCGCCCACGCAGCACGCGGATCAGCTTCGTTTCGTGCTCGCCATCATCGCGGTGCGCCTCGCCGTCCTTCAGCTTCGGCTCGCGCACCAGCAGTGCGGCCATCGCCGGCACGAAGGTGAAGGAGAAGATGAAGGCACCCACCAGCGCCAGCATGAAGGTCGCCGCCATCGGGTGGAACGTCTTGCCCTCCACGCCTTCCAGAGTGAGGATCGGCGCGAACACCAGCAGGATGATCAGCTGGCCGAACGCTGCCGGTCGTGCCATTTTGCGCGCCGAATCAGCCGCGACACGCAGGCGTTCCATCGTGGTCAACGCGCGGCCCAGTTCGGCACGACGCTGGCCCAGCATCAGCAGCGTTGATTCGATCACGATCACCGCGCCGTCCACCAGAATGCCGAAGTCCAGCGCACCCAGGCTCATCAGGTTGCCGCTGATGCCGAAGCGGTTCATGCCGATCACTGCGAACAGGAACGACAGCGGGATCACCAGTGCGGTGATCGCCGCCGCGCGCAGGTTGCCGAGCAGCAGGAACAGCACCACCACCACCAGCAGCGCGCCCTCGGTGAGGTTCTTGGCCACGGTCTTGATGGTGGAATTGACCAGCACGCTGCGGTCCAGCACCGGCGCTGCCACGATGTTGGCCGGCAGCGATTTGTTCACCTGTTCCAGGCGCGCGGCGGCGGCCTGGGCCACGGTGCGGCTGTTGCCACCGGCGATCATCAGCGCGGTACCCAGCACGGCTTCATGGCCGTTGCGGCTGGCCGCACCCAGGCGCGGTGCGCGGCTCAGTTCGACCTCGGCCACATCGGCCACCCGCACCACCACGCCGTTGCGGGTGGACACCGGCGCCTGTGCCAGATCGTCGGTGGTCAGTGCCAGACCGTCGGCACGCACCACCAGACCTTCGCCGGCACGCTGCACGAAGCCGGCACCGGCCTGCACGTTGGAGCGCTGCAGGGCCGTCACCAGATCGGCCAGGCCCAGGCCATGCGCGGCCAAGCGCGCGCTGTCCGGATGCACGCCGTATTCCTTCACGTAGCCACCGACGGTGTCCACGCCCGCCAGTCCGGGGCTGGAACGCATCTGCGGCGCGATGATCCAGTCCTGCACGGTGCGCAGGTAGGTGGCGCGTTCTTCCGGCGTGCGCAGC
Source organism: Stenotrophomonas sp. YIM B13575 (assembly GCF_042787595.1). Lineage (NCBI taxonomy): Bacteria > Pseudomonadati > Pseudomonadota > Gammaproteobacteria > Lysobacterales > Lysobacteraceae > Stenotrophomonas > Stenotrophomonas sp. YIM B13575. Next base: position 2,757 of record NZ_JBHZOP010000140.1, read on the forward strand.
AGATTGCCTTCCGGCGTGCGGTAGACCTCACCGGCCTGCCAGCCTGCTTCGCCCGGCTTGGCCAGCTTCGCAGGGTCGAACGCGGTGAAGTCCACCGTCCACATCAACACCTCGCCGAGGCCGGTGGTGACCGGCGACAGCATCGGCGACGCACCATCAGGCAGGTCTTCGGCGGCTTCGCGCATGCGTTCGGCCACCTGCTGGCGGGCGAAGTAGATGTCGGTGGCATCGGTGAAGATCGCGGTGACCTGCGAGAAGCCATTGCGCGACAGCGAACGGGTGGTGGTCAGGCCGGGGATGCCGGCCAGCGCGGTTTCCAGCGGATAGGTCACCTGCCGCTCGATCTGCTCGGGCGTCAGTGCCGGTGCCACGGTGTTGATCTGCACCTGGCGGTTGGTGATGTCCGGTACCGCATCGATCGGCAGCTTGCCGAGCTGGAACAGGCCCACGGCGGCAACGAGTGCAGCCAGGGCCACGACCAGCCAGCGGTGGCGTACCGCGGTTTCAATGATGAGCTTGAACATGGAAGGTCCTCAGTGCCCGTGCTCGGCTTCGCCCTTGGCCAGTTCGGCCTTGAGCAGGAACGCGTTGGCGCCGACGATGCGTTCGCTGCCGCTCAGGCCACCGAGGATCTCGATGCGGTCGCCGGCGCGTCGGCCGGCCAGCACCGGTTGCACCTTGAAGCCGCCCTCGACGGCGACGAACACCGCGCTGCTGCCATCCACGTTCTGCACTGCATCGGCTGGCACGCTCAACGCCCCATCCTTGCCGTCGGTGACCACCACCGCCGACACCGGCGAACCGGCGGGCGGCAATGCGGCATTGACCGGCGTGGCACGGATCACCGCCACGCCACCCTGCTGGCGCACATCGGCGGCAGAACCGGTGACGGTGGCACTGAAGCTGCCGCCCGGCACGGTCACTTCCAGCGTCATGCCCGGGCTGACCTGTGCGGCCAGCGCTGGCGGTGCGGTGAACACCAGTTCGTTCATCGACGGATCGGCGACGTCGGCCACCGGGCTGCCGGCCGCCACCACGCCACCGGGCGTGACCTGCACGTTGCCGACGATGCCGGCCACCGGGCTGGTGATGCGCACGCGGCCGCTGCTGTCGGGTGAACCGTTGGCGGCGGCCTGTGCCTGTGCGGCCGCGGCCTGCGCCTGTGCCGCCAGCGAGCGCGCGCGTGAGGTTTCCAGTTCCTGACGGGCGACCACGCCCTGTTCGACCAGCGCCTTGTCGCGGCCATGGGCCAGGCGCGCCGCCTCGGCTTCCGCGGCGGCGGCAACCGCATTGGCACGGAACACCGCCGCCTCGCCGCTGACCACGATCGCCAGCGCCTGGTTCTGCTTCACCGCCGTGCCCGGTGCCACCAGCACGCGCTCCACGCGCCCGGTCACGGTGGAGGCGACCGATGCACGCGCACCGATCGATGGCTCCACCCGGCCGGACAGCCGCGTCGAACCGCCGCCGCCGCGGCCGACGGCAACCACGTCGATGCCGGAGGCCTTGATCTGCTCGGGCGTCAGTTGCACCACGCCTTCGTCGGCGTCGGGCACCTTGCGTGTTTCGGCCTTGGCTTCGGTGCTGTCAGCGGCATGACCATGGCCGTCGTCGGCCGCTGCCTTGCTGGCGGTATCCGATGCGTCCGGGGTCTGTGCGTTGCCGGAGCAGCCGGCCAGCACTACGGTCAGCAGCAGACCACCCACCAGGGGGAAAGAGCGGGACAGGTTCATCGGGCCTCCACAAAAGGTGCGCGCCCTTCGAGGCGGGCGAGATCGATTTCCGCGCCGACACGCGACAGACGCGCGTCCACAGCGGTGCCGCGGGCGGCGATGAGGGCACTGCGGGTGCTGCGCAGTTCCAGCTGCGAGATGCGTCCGGCGTCGAAGCCGACACGGGCCAGGCGATAGGCTTCTTCGGCGGCGACCACGCTTTCGTCGGCCGCGCGGGTGCGGCTGCCGGCGGCCTTCAGGCCCGCCACCGCCGACAACCGTTCCGCTTCGCTGTCACGGCGCTGCTGGTCCAGCCGCGCCTCGGCCGCGCGCTGTTCGGCACTGGCGGCGCGGATGCCACCACGGTTGCGGTCGAACAACGGGATCGAGAGGCTGACGCCGAGCGTGTAGGCCTGCTCGCGGTCCTCGCGGAAACGCGTCTGCGCGGCCGTGACGCTGAGGTCGGGCAGGGCACGCTTGCGCTCCACATCGACCAGGCGACCGGCTGCGTCCACCTCGGCTTCGGCGACGCGCACGGCCAGTGCCACATCGGTGGCGCCGCGCGGTGCCGGCGGTGCGCGGTCGAGCAGGCTGTCGTCGATGGTCTGCACCGGTGCATCCAGCAGGGCCGCACCAGCCAGGCGGGCCAGTGCGGCATCGCGGAAGGCCTGCGCCTCATCCAGCGCGGCGCTGGCATTGGCCACTTCGCTTTGTGCCTGCACGGCGCGCAACTGCGGCTCGCGGCCATGCTTGACCATGGCGGTGACCGCCGCCGCATCGTCGCGGGTGAGGGTCAGCGCTTCGTCGGCCAGGGTGTAACGACGCAGGGCGCTTTCCGCCTGTGCGTAGATCGCCGCCAGCTGGCTGGCGACATCGCTGCGGCTCTGCGAACCACGCAGGGCAGCGGCCTGTGCCTCGGCGCGGGCGGCGCGGACGCGCGCGCCACGCTGGCCCCAGACCTCCAAAGGCTGGGACAGGGTAAGCACGGTGTCCGCCCTGCCCATGCCGCCGTAGGAGCCCGTGCCCCAGGCGTTTTCGGCGGACCAGGAAAGGGAGGGATTGGGCAGCGCCCGGGCCTGGTCGGCGCGGGCGTCGGCCGCCTCGGCCAATGCCGCGCCGACGCGGGCGCCGGGCAGCTGGTCGAGACGTTCAAGCAGGGTGTCGTACGAAGGTGCGGCTTGTGCGGCGACCTGTGCGGCGGGGATCAGGCCCAGCAGCACGGCGACGACCAGCCCGGCCGCGCGCGGCGACCGACGTGTCAGGATCGACATAGGGGGATTCCGGTTGTGAGTGAAACGGGAGCCCGCGATTGCGGGACGCGCTCAACTCACGCCCGGGGGGGACGTGCCAGTTCGTCCTGGGCGACCGCATAGGTCGCCGCGTCGCCTGCATTCATCCAGCGCGCCGGTTGCGGCGTGCCAAAGGCGGCGAAGGTGCTCGCCGGCAGGCTCAGGTTGGAGTGGTGGCAGTGGTTGTGGCCACAGGCGCCGACATGCTTGCCGTCGGTATCGCCATCGGACTCCGGTGCGGACTCCACATGCACCGTGCTGGCGTGCGGTTCCACCGTGCAGGCCAGCGCGTCGGCCACCGGCACGACCACGAATGCCGCCATCAGCAGCATCAGCAGGGTCGAACGGAGGTGGCGGGTGATCCAGCGCATGGAGGGCAGGCTAGCAAGCGGTTTTCGCCGGATACAATATCAACGGCCGCTTCGGGAATTCGTCGGAATCTCCCGTTCAGCTACGCCGCGCACGTCTGCTCTGGTAGGTGTCGACCTTGGTCGGCTCGCCTTTCGGTCCGTGGGGTGGGACACCGGGATGCGCTTCTGTAGAGCCGAGCCCATGCTCGGCTGCTTTCGTGCGACCAGCCGCCCCGGTAGGTGTCGACCTTGGTCGACACGCTTTTTGACCCCCGACACATTGCCGGCCAGCGGCTGGCACTACCGGTCTGCAGGCAGCTTCGCGATCACCTTGATCTCGAACTGGAACCCATACAGCCAGATCACGCCAATGCCGGTCAGGGTCGGGAGGCGGACGTTGCCTGGCAGATCGCACCGGCTCCAAGCCATGCGCACCAGCGCCTGCTTGTCGGAATTGGCTCTTGGTGGGAAAGGTCGGGGCCGGGAAAATTCCGGCAACACGCCGCAGAAGCCCAGAGAATCGACTCGATGAACTACTACGCGCTATCCCAGGCAAATCCGCCAGGATGCCCCTCGTACTATCTGGACGCTCAGCTTCACGACAGGTTTCATCCTTTCCATCCTGCTGTTTCCCATGGCCGATTCCCTTGGTACGCCAGGGCCAGAACTGACACGGCACGGGTCTTCACAGACACCATGGTGCTGGTTGGCCCTGAGGCGAGTCATTCCCACGACATCGTCCGCATTACCTCGCACATTTACATTGCAAGCCAGAAGTTCATGGCAGCCTGCCTGAAATTTGATGCCAGGATGATCGACTTCAGGGGCATTCCTCATGTTTCAGAGAAGGGATGGACGACTTCAAAGAGTGAGTACAGTGCCATCATCTTCCATGAGACCAGCCTCTCCTCCGTCGCCTCTGAGGAAAACCAGATGGCGTATAGCAAGTATGGAGAGTCTCGCAGGATCAAGAAGCTGCGCGTGAAAAGCTCCTTCAAAGAACACTTGTTCCGGCTTAAGAACATGGAAGGCTCCAGCAACACCTTGATCTGCTCGGAGGACTTTCGTGCTTACGTCGGCGATAGTCTCAGCGACGTCGAATTTGTTGATACCGCGGATGTGGAGTGGCCGCGAATCAAGCCGATCTGACTCGCCCGACGACGTGGGAACAGGCGAGCGCAGGTCAACGCCCGTCGTTGCCGGCCAGCGGCCGGCACTACCCGTGTCACGGCAGCTTCGCGATCACCTTGATCTCGAACTGGAACCCATACAGCCAGGTCACGCCGATGCCGGTCAGGGTCTGGTGCGGCGCTTCACCCCAGTACTCCGGCACGATCGCCCAGGCCTTTTCGAAGTTGGTTTCCGGGTCGACCAGGAACACGGTCACGTCGATCACGTCGTCGAACGTGCAGCCAGCCGCGGCCAGCACGGCGTTGAGATTGTCGAAGGCGCGGCGCACCTGGGTCTCGAAGTCGGGCTCGGGCGAGCCGTCCTCGCGGCTGCCGACCTGGCCGGAGACGAACAGGAAGCCATTGGACCGGATCGCCGGTGAGTAGCGATTGCGCTCGTACAGCGCCTGCCGGCCGGCGGGAAAGACGACATCACGGTGGGACATAAGACGGATTCCAGACGGGAGGAGACCATCCTCCCCGCAGCCGCTGTCTGGATAAACCGCGATGATGCGCCTAGATTGATTGGTAATTCCAAACAATCAGGGCCGCTGACATGGACCGCTTCGAGGCGATGCGGGCCTTCGCCCGGGTGGTGGAGACCGGCAGCTTCACCCGCGCCGCGCACACCCTGCAGCTCAGCCGCACCACGGTCACCCAGCTGGTACAGCAGCTGGAGGCGCATCTGCGGTTGCGGCTGCTCAACCGCACCACGCGCCGGGTCAGTGTCACCGCCGATGGCGCGGCCTATTACCCGCGCATCGTGCGGTTGCTGGCCGAGCTGGAAGAGGTGGAGGGCGGCCTGGGCGATGCTGCCGCACAACCGCGCGGTCGCCTGCGCATCGATTTGCCCGGACCGTACGCGCGGCTGCGGCTGGTGCCGGCGCTGCCCGGTTTCCAGGCGCGCTATCCGGAGATCCAGCTGGAGGTGGGGGTCAGCGACCGCGAGGTCGATGTGATCGCCGACAACGTCGACTGCGTGATCCGCGGTGGCACCCCGGCCGACCCGGCGTTGGTGGCGCGTCCGCTGGCGAGCCTGCCGATCGGCTTCCATGCCAGCCCAGGCTATGTGCAGCAGTTCGGTGCGCCGGACCACCCGCGCGCGCTGCAAGGGCCGGACCATCACACGGTCGGTTTCCTCAGCCCGCGCAGTGGCCGCGCCCGCGTGTTCAGCGCGAAGCGCGGCGCCGAGCGCATCGAGGTGCAGGGGCGTTATTCCATCGGCTTCGATGATGGCAACGCCTATCTGGCAGCGGGTCTGGCCGGCCTCGGCGTGGTCGCGTTGCCCAGCTACATGGCCGAACCGCACGTGGCGCGCGGTGAGCTGCTGCCGGTGCTGCAGGATTGGCAGCTGCCGCCGATGCCGATGCACGTGATGTTCCCGCCGAACCGGCACATGAGCCAGCGGCTGCGGGTGTTCATTGATTGGGTGGTGGAGACGTTGGGCTGAGCCACCGCTCGATCGCCGCCACGCCGCATGCCACTCCGTCCTCGTTCGCCATTGCAGCGCCCAGCGCGGCTGCACGCACGCGCGTATCCGCCTGCTCGGCGAACGCCAGTGCATCGGCCAACGCCTGCGGCTGCAACCGTTTCGGTGACAGCGGCGCAGGCGCTACACCCAGGCGCTGCAGGCGATCGGCCCAGAAGAACTGGTCGGCGGCGAACGGCATCACCATCGACGGTATGCCGGCGCGACAGGCCGAATGCGTGGTGCCGCTGCCACCATGGTGGATCGCCAGCGCGCAGCGCGGCAGCAAGGCTTCATGCGGGGTGGGCCTGATCACAAGTACCGTGTCGGGCAACGCCATGTCGGGCACGCCGACCCAACCGGGGAACAGCAGCACGCGGCGCGGTGCCAGCGCCGACAACAGCGCCGGCAGCACACGTTCGCGGTCGAAGCCGGTCATGCTGCCGAAGCCCAGGTAGACCGGCGGTGGGCCGGCATCGAGGAAGGCCTGCAGTTCCGCCGACGGTTGCCACGGCGCTGCGGGTGCCGACCACTGGCCGCACACGAGGTGGTCGGCCGGCCAGTCCGAAGGCGGCGGCAACAGCTGCGGCGAGATGCCGTACAGCATCGGCAGGCCGGTCCACAGCGAGCGTCGTGGCCGCTGCCCGGCGTGCTGGCGGGCAGCGTTGATCGGGCCACGGAACTGCCGCCAGATCAGGCCGTTGACCAGCCCGTAGCTGGCCCGGTTCAACCATCCCGGCGAGCGCCCGGGTGGCAGGAAGGGCGAGCGGAATGCGCGCGTCGGCGTCAGCGGAATCATGCCGGCGCCGATCACCGGAAGACCACGACGTTCGCCAACGCTCATGCCGACGAACGCCGCCAGGCCGCCGGTCAGGATCGCATCGCAGCCGTCGGCTGCAGCATCGGCCTGGCGCATCCAGCCGGCGACGTGCTGCAGCGCCATCCGTGCCAGCCCGGTGCTGGCGGCGGCCACGCCGTTGCCGCGTGAGACCAGCGCCACCACTTCATCGTGGATGTCGCCTTCCAGCGCGGCGTGCGGGACGCCCATTGTTTTCGCGCTGCCCAGAGTGCCGCCGTCGGCCAACAGCATGACCTCGTGGCCGGCCGCGATCAGCCCGTAGCAGAGCATGACCAGCGGGCGCGTATCGCCTTCGGTGCCGTAGGTGAGGGCCAGCAGTCGCATTGGAGCCTCCGCAGTGAAACGGCAGTATGCCGGTATCGCAGTGTTCGTCCCGCCTACCCGTTGGCGCGCCGCATGGGACAATCCCGCATCACCTGCCCACGCTGCACGGGCGCGCGCACCAGGATCCAGCACCGCATGACCGCACTCCCTTCACTACCGTCCCTTGTCTCCTGCCTGCGCGTTGCTGCTCACAGGTGTGCGGCATGAGCCGCGTCGTTGCGCTGGATACCGAAACCACCGGCATCTCGCATCGTCTGGGCCACCGGGTGATTGAAATCGGGGCGGTGGAACTGATCGATGGGCAGCTCAGCGGCCGCCAGTTCCACACCTATCTGCAGCCGCAGCGCAAAGTGGACTGGGGCGCGCAGCGCGTGCACGGCATCAGCGATGCGATGCTGGTGGGCAAGCCGCTGTTCGCGAGCAAGGCCGCCGAGCTGCTGGAGTTCCTGGGTGGCAGCGAGATGGTCGCGCACAACGCCACTTTCGATGTCGGCTTCCTCGACAACGAGCTGCGCCTGGCCGGCATCGCCGAAGGGCTGGCCCAGCACTGCCGCGTGACCTGCAGCCTGAAGCTGGCCCGCAACCGTTGGCCGGGCATGCCCAACAAGCTCGACGATGTGCTGCAGCGCCTGCGTATTCCCGGCACCCGCGGCCTGCATGGCGCACTGAAGGATGCGCACCTGCTGGCCCAGGTGGTGCCGCACCTGCGTTGAGCTGGCCCTGTCGCTGTTGTAGAGCCGAGCCGACGCCCGGCTGCTTCTCCCCGTATGACCCAGCCGAGCGTGGGCTATGCGCTACAAGGGCCCCCCGTCGCCGTGTTCAGCCTTGCCCTGTGGGTAACTTGCGCAAGGCCTTGATTGCGTGCATAATGCGCGGCTCGCTGTGTCCGGTTTCGTGCCGGGCGGCGCCCCCGGGAGCACGTCCCCGGCCGCCCAACGCCAGCGTAACCCTTTGATTCTCTTGACGTGTGGTGGGCAACCATCGAGGCCGCCGTCTCCCGGGCTACGGGCTGACACAACTTACTATCGAGGTGCGCCATGTCCCGCGTATGCCAGGTTTCCGGCAAGCGAGTGCAGACGGGTAACAACGTCTCGCACGCCAACAACAAGACCCGTCGTCGTTTCCTGCCGAATCTGCACGAGCGCCGCTTCTGGGTTGCCAGCGAGAACCGCTGGGTGAAGCTTCGTGTTTCCGCGCATGCACTGCGCACCATCGACAAGAACGGTATCGATTCCGTTCTGGCTGAGCTGCGTGCGCGCGGCGAAAAGGTCTGAGGAGTAGACGATCATGGCAGGCAAGCGCGATAAGGTCCGTATGATTTCGACCGCTGGTACCGGTCACTTCTACACGACCGACAAGAACAAGAAGAACACCCCGGGGAAGATGGAATTCTCCAAGTACGATCCGGTCGTGCGCAAGCACGTCCCGTACAAGGAAGGCAAGATCAAGTAATCCGCAAGGATTGCTGATTGCCTCCGAAGAAACCCGCCCTCGTGGCGGGTTTTTTTGTGGCCCCCCGGCCCCCGGTAGGTGTCGACCTCGGTCGACACGTTCCGACCCCGGTGGGTGCCGACCGTTGGTCGGCACGCTTGGCGCGGCTCGACTCCACCCACCCCGCTGGGCAGAATGGCCCATCACCCTCCCGACGGGCGCGCCTGATGCTGTTCGAGTGGTTGCTGGGTTCGTATCTGCTGCTGATCGACTGGCTGATCCGGCTGGTGGCGCTGTGCTGGATCCCCACCCGCACCACGCCGGGCGCGGCGCGCAGCTGGCTGCTGCTGGTCGGCTTCGTGCCGCTGCTGGGCCTGCCGCTGTACCTGCTGTTTGGCCATCCGTGGCTGTCGCGCGAGCGCATCCGCAGGCAGGCCGAGGCCTCGCAGGTGATCCGCGAGGAACAGGCGCTGCAGCGCCGGCTGCGCTGGACGCCGCAGCCCGATTCGGCCAGTGCCGAAGTGGTGCCGCTGGTGCAGCGCCAGGGCGATTTCATGCCGGTGCACGGCAACGCGATCGATCTGCTGACCGACTACGACGAATCACTGCACACCCTGATCGCCGATATCGACCAGGCCCAGGACCGGGTGCACCTGCTGTACTACCTGATGTTCGATGACACGGTGGGCGAGGCCATCGTCGAAGCCCTGCAGCGTGCCGCAGCGCGTGGCGTGCAGTGCCGCGTGCTGCTGGATGCGGTGGGCGCCAAGCGCGGCCTGCGTGCGTACAGCAAGCGGCTGCGATCACGTGACGTCGAAGTGCGCGCGATGCTGCCCGGCGGCCTGCGCTGGCGCCGCAGCGGGCGCATGGACCTGCGCAACCATCGCAAGATCGCGGTGATCGACAACGAAGTGGGCTACGTCGGTTCGCAGAACCTGGCGCGGCCTGAATTCGTGGCCGGCCACCCCAACCGCGAGCTGGTGGCGCGCGTGCGCGGGCCGGCGGTAGCGCACCTTGAAGCGGTGTTCGCCAGCGACTGGTACATCGAAACCGGACAGCGCCTGGACGTCATCGCCGACGTGCCGGTGTGCAGCGAGGACATCGCTACGCAGCTGCTGCCCAGCGGCCCGGCCTATCCCTACAGCAACGCACGCGACGCGGTGGCCGCGCTGATCCATCTTGCCCGGCGCCGGCTGGTGATGGTGACGCCGTACTTCGTGCCCGACGAAGCAACGCTGAGTGCACTGCGCATCGCCGCACTGTCCGGCGTGCAGGTGAAGCTGATCCTGTCGGCCAGCAACAACCAGCGGCTGACCTCGTGGGCGCAGGAGGCCTACTACGATGAGCTGCTGCGCTGCGGGGTGCAGATCGCGCTGTACGAGCCGCAGTTCCTGCATGCCAAGCACATGAGCGTGGACGAGGACATCGCCGTGCTCGGGTCGATCAACATGGATATCCGCTCGTTCGCGCTGAATGCCGAAATCGGCCTGATCTGTTACGACCGTCAACTGGTCACGCAGCTGACCGCCATCGAGGATGACTATCTGCGCCAGTCGCGCCTGCTGGACCTGGAGCAGTGGCGCAAGCGCCCCGCGTGGCTGCGCAGCCGAGAGGGTATCGCACGCCTGGCCGATGCGTTGATGTAGGCCAGCACCAGCCGGGCAGGGTCGATGGCCTACAATCGGCGCATGACTGATTCACCGCGTAATGGCGAACTGGACCTGGCGATCATCGGTGGTGGTGCGGCCGGGGTGCTGGTGGCGATCCAGGTGTTGCGCCAGGCCCGGGCGCCGCTGGCGCTGGCCATCTTCGAGCCGGCCTCGCAGCTGGCACAGGGCATCGCCTATGCCACGCCGTGGCCGGAGCACCTGCTGAACGTGCCGGCGGCGAAGATGAGCGCCTTCCCTGACCAGCCCGGCGACTTTCTTGATTTCCTGCAGACGGCCAACGCCTACCCGGGCGAGGCGCGCGAGGTGCTGGGCGAACGTTACGTGTGTCGCCATTACTTCGCCGCTTACCTGCAGCAGCGCCTGCGCGAGGCCGAAGCGACCAGCGCGGCGCGATTGCAGGTCATCGCCCAACCGGTGCTGGCGCTGCATGCCGATGACCACGGTTACCAGCTGCAGCTGGGCGATGGCCGAACGCTGCATGCAGCGCAGGCGGTGATCGCTACCGGCAACAGCATGCGGCCGCTGCCGGTGGACGGCGCCGATGCGCTGCCCGCCGATGACGTGGTCGAAGCCTGGGATTACGACGGCGTGCGCACGCTGGCCGGTGGCCATGCACTGGCCATCGTCGGCTCCGGGCTGAGCATGGCCGACACCGTACTGGCGCTGGCGGCCGCAGGCCATAGCGGGCCGCTGCACGTGATCTCGCGCCATGGCCTGCTGCCGTTGCCGCATGCACACGGTGGCCTGCCAACGTTCGACCCGCAGGAGCTGCTGCCGATGACCCTGCGCCAGCGCCTGCGTGCACTGCGCCAGCACGCATGGCAGGCACAGGCCGATGGCATCCCCTGGCAGGGCGTGATGGACCGCATCCGCCCGCATGGGCAAGCGCTCTGGTGCAGCCTGGACGCCGCCGACCAGCGCCGCTTCCTGCGCCACGTGGTGCGCTACTGGGATGTGCACCGCCACCGCATCGCTGAACCGGTGGCCGAGCAGTTGCAGGCGCTGCAGGCCAGCGGCCAGCTGCGCGTTCACCGCGCCCGCCTGCAACGCGTGTGGCGCGACGGCGACGCCCTGCAGCTGTCGGGCCGCGAGGCAGGCGGCGGCAACGTGCAGTGGACGATCGGTGCGGTGGTCAATGCCACGGGCGTGGAAACCCGCGCCGCGGCGCTGCGCAACCCCTTGCTGCAGCAGTTGCAGGCAGACGGCCTGGCCCGCCCCGGCCCGCATGGGCTGGGCCTGGACAGCAGTGTGCCGGGCGACCGGTTGTGCGCAGCAGGTGGCCAGCCGCAGGCGCGCCTGGGCGTACTCGGCAGCCTGCGCATCGGCAGCCTGTGGGAAAGCCTGGCGGTGCCTGAACTGCGTCAGCAGGCGCAGGCACTGGCCGCGCAGATGGTCGCAGGAGCTGCGACGTCGATGCCGTAAAATGGAGGCATGGATGTCTCCCACTTGCTTGATGGCCTGAACCCGGCCCAGCGCGAAGCCGTCTCCGCTCCCCTCGGTCACCACCTGGTGCTGGCCGGTGCCGGGTCGGGCAAGACGCGCGTACTCACCCACCGCATTGCCTGGCTGCATGAAGTCGAAGGCGTGCCGACCCACGGCATTTTCGCGGTGACCTTCACCAACAAGGCCGCCGGCGAGATGCGCCATCGCATCGACGCGCAGCTGCCCCATGGCAGCCGCGGCATGTGGATCGGCACCTTCCACGGCCTGGCCAACCGCCTGCTGCGCCTGCACTGGCAGGACGCCAAGCTACCCGAAAGCTTCCAGGTGATGGATTCGGACGACCAGCTGCGGCTGGTCAAGCGCGTGGTACAGGCGCTGGAGCTGGATGACGGCAAGTACCCGCCCAAGCAGATTGCCTGGTGGATCAACGCGCAGAAGGATGAGGGCCGCCGCCCGCAGCACATCCAGCCCGAGCCGAACGATGCGTGGCTGGAAACCATGCGCCAGGCTTACGCCGAGTACCAGGCGCGCTGCGACCGTGCCGGCCTGGTCGATTTCGCCGAGCTGCTGCTGCGCGCGCACGAACTGCTGCGCGACAATCCGCCGTTGCTGTCGCATTACCGCGCACGGTTCCGCGAGATCCTGGTGGACGAATTCCAGGATACCAACGCCATCCAGTACGCCTTCGTGCGTGTACTGGCCGGGCATGAGGGCCACGTGTTCGTGGTCGGTGACGATGACCAGGCGATCTATGGCTGGCGCGGCGCCAAGGTCGAGAACGTGCAGGGCTTCCTGCGCGATTTCCCCGGCGCGCAGACCATCCGCCTGGAACAGAACTACCGTTCCACCGCCAACATCCTCAACGCCGCCAACGCGGTGATCGCGCACAACCCGGACCGCATTGGCAAGCAGCTGTGGACCGACAGCGGTGACGGCGATCCGATCGACCTGTATGCGGCGTACAACGAGATGGACGAGGCGCGCTACATCGTCGAGCGCGCGCGGCAGTGGGTGCGCGACGGCGGCAGCTACACCGAAGTGGCCGTGCTCTACCGCAGCAACGCGCAGTCGCGCGCGCTGGAAGAAGCGCTGCTGAGCGAACAGGTGCCGTACCGCGTGTACGGCGGCATGCGCTTCTTCGAGCGCGCCGAAGTGAAGGATGCGCTGGCGTACCTGCGCCTGTTGTCCAACCGCAACGACGACGCTGCATTCGAGCGCGCGGTGAACACGCCCACGCGTGGCATCGGTGACCGCACGCTGGACGAAGTGCGCCGCGAAGCGCGCGCGCAGGGCATCTCGCTGTGGGAGGCCACCATGCTGGTGACCCAGGGCAGCGCACTGGCGGCGCGGGCCCGCAACGCGCTGGCCGGCTTCCTGGTGCTGGTCAATGAACTGCAGGCGCAGACCCTGCAGATGACCCTGGCCGAGCGCGTGGACCATGTCCTGGTGCGTTCGCAGCTGCGCGAGCACTGGAGCAAGGAAAGCCGCAACGCGCTGGATTCGGAATCGCGTACCGACAACCTCGACGAACTGGTGTCGGTGGCCTCGCGCTTCGTGCGCCGTGCCGACGACATCGAGGAAGTGGGTGAGGACATGGACGAGCTGGTCGCGTTCCTGGCGTATGCCGCGCTGGAAGCCGGTGAAGGCCAGGCGCAGGCGGGCGAGGAGGGCGTGCAGCTGATGACGCTGCACTCGGCCAAGGGCCTGGAATTCCCGCTGGTGTTCCTGGCCGGCGTGGAAGAGGGCCTGTTCCCCAGCGCACGGTCGCTGGAGGAAAGCGGGCGGCTGGAAGAAGAGCGTCGGCTGGCCTACGTCGGCATCACCCGTGCACGACAGAAGCTGGTGCTGAGCTACGCCGAATCGCGGCGCATCCATGGCCAGGACAACTACAGCCTGCCGTCGCGTTTCCTGCGCGAGATTCCGCGCGAGCTGCTGCATGAAGTGCGGCCGAAGGTGCAGGTCTCGCGACCGGCCTCGATGGGCGCAAGCCGGGTGATGGGTCACGCTGCCATCGAAGCGCCGCCGATCAAGCTGGGCGCGCTGGTCAACCATCCCAAGTTCGGCGAAGGCATGGTGACCGACTACGAAGGCAACGGTGCCCACGCACGCGTGCAGATCGAGTTCGCCGACGCCGGCAGCAAGTGGCTGGTGATGGCGTATGCCAACCTGACGGTGATCTGATCACCGCCGGGGTCGGATCCCTCCCGAAGGGAGGGCTCTGACCCCACTACGGCACAGCATCAACCGGTGGCGAATTGCTCCATGCCCCCGCTGGGTCAGAGCCCTTTTCCGTTGGAAAAGGGATCCGACCCCGATACGCTGCGGTCATGACCCGCAACGTGCTCTTCCTCTGCAGCCAGAACCGCCTGCGCAGCCCGACGGCCGAGCAGGTGTTCGCCGATTGGCCTGGCATCGAGACCGCCTCGGCTGGCCTTCTCGCCGACGCCGAGGAGATACTCAGCCCCGAGCTGCTGCAGTGGGCCGACCTGGTGTTCGTGATGGAGCGCGCCCACCGCAACCGCCTCTCCAGCCGCTACAAACCGTGGCTGAAGGGAAAACGCGTGATCTGCCTGGATATCCCGGACGACTACGAGTACATGGACCCGGTGCTGGTGGAGCTGCTGAAACGGAAAGTGCCGCCGTTCCTGCGCTGACCGCGGTCTTGGAGGGCCGAGCCCATGCTCGGCTGCTTCTGGTGGGAAAGAGCAGCCGAGCATGGGCTCGGCTC
>NZ_JBHZOP010000141.1:0-8816 GCF_042787595.1 Stenotrophomonas sp. YIM B13575
CCCCCCCCCCCCCCCCCCGCGCCCGGGTCGGATCCCCGCCACCGCGGGGCTCCGACCCGACCACACGGCGGTCAGGCCTTCTTGCGCTCGGCGATGTACGCCTGGATCTGCTGCTCCAACACCGGCAGCGGCACCGAGCCCTGCTTCAGCAGCGTGTCGTGGAAGCCTTTGATGTCGAACTTGTCACCCAGTTCCTTCTCCGCCTGCGCGCGCAGGCGCACGATGGCGATCTCGCCGAGCTTGTAGCTCAACGCCTGGCCCGGCCAGGAAATGTAGCGGTCCACTTCGGTGGTCACTTCGTGCTCGCTCAGCGCCGTGTGGTCACGCAGGTAGGCCAGCGCCTGCTCGCGGCTCCAGCCCTTGCTGTGCACACCGGTGTCGATCACCAGCCGCGTGGCGCGCCACATCTCGTAGGTCAGGCGACCGAAATCCTCGTACGGGGTTTCGTAGATGCCCATTTCCACGCCCAGCTTTTCGCAGTACAGCGCCCAGCCTTCGCCATAGGCGGAGATGTAGGCATTGCGGCGGAACTCCGGCAGGTTCTTCTGCTCGGCGGCGATGGCACCCTGCAGTGCATGGCCCGGATCGGATTCATGCAGGGTCAACGCCGGCAGGTTGTACAGCGGGCGCGACGGCAGGTTGTAGGTGTTGAGCCAATAGGTGCCCATGCCACCACGGCCGGCGGTCCAGAACGGCGCGATGTCCGGCGGCACCGGCACGATGGTGAAGCGCGCGCGCGGCAATGTCATGTACTTGCCGAGTTGGCCGTCCGCCCGCTTGGAGATCCATGCGGCACGCGACAGCAGTTCTTCCGGTGTCCTGGCATAGAACTGCGGGTCGGTACGCAGGAAGGTCAGGAACTCGGCAAAGCTGCCCTTGAACTTCACCTGCTTGATGATGTCGTTCATTTCCTTCTGGATGCGTGCCACTTCATCCAGGCCGATTCGGTGGATCTCGTCGGGCGACAGGTCCAGCGTGGTGTATTCGTGGATCTGCTGCTTGTAGTACGCCTTGCCGTCGGGCATCGCTTCGGCGGCCAGGGTGGTACGCGCCTGCGGCACGTATTCGTTGACGAAGAAGGTGCGCAGCTGCTGGAACGCCGGCACCACCTTGCCGCTGATCGCCGCGCGCGCCTGTGCCTGCAGCTTGGCCTGCTCCGCAGCCGGGACGGTGTTGGGCAGCTTCTTGAACGGCGCGTACAACGGCGATTCGGTCGGATCCTTCAGTTCGGCGACGGTGGCGATGGACACCTCGCGACCATCGAGCACCGCACGCGGCACGCTGAAGCCGCGCTTCAGGCCGGCACGCATGTTGTCGGTCTGCTGGTCGAAGTAGCGCGGCACATCATTCAGGCGCGCGATGTAGTTCTGGTAGTCCTGCACGGTCTTCATCTCGCGCCGGGCCATGAAGGACAGGTTCGACCAGAACGAGGAGTCGGCGTTGAACGGCATCTCGTAGCCGCGCAGGCGCACTTCTTCGGCCAGGTTGAACACCTGGTCGCGGTAGATCGCGTAGTTGACCTGGTTGTCGGGCGACAGGGTCTTCGGGTCGATCTTCTTCAGCGCGGCCAGGGTTTCGTCCCATACCTTCAGGCGTGCCTGCTGCGCGGCCGCACCGACGTCGGGCATGCGGGTGGCGTTGGCCGGGGCGTCTTCGTCCTCGCTGGCCTCGCCACCGCCGTCCTGGCGCCACTTCCATTCCTTCTCATACAGCGCGCGGAAGGCAGCATCGGCGGGCGATTCAGTGGCCACGCTGGCCGGCGCGGTGGCGGTGGGCGGGGCGGCCAGGGCCACGGCAGGGGCAGACAGGGCGATCAGCAGGGCTACGGCAAGACGGGTTTTCACGAGCACAGGTTCCCGGGAAGGCAGACCCCGATCATGGCACCCCGCACCGCGCGTGGCATGGGACGAAGGTCCTGCCTGCAACGCAGGCAGGACCGGGAACCGACCGCAGGCCGGGACCCCAGCGCCGAAGGCGCGCGGTAGCGCGGGGCCATGCCCCGCGAGCGCGCAGCGCGGCCGACGTTGGCCGCCATCCCACAGCCGCCGGGCATGGCCCGGCGCTACCACAGCGTGCCGACCAAGGTCGGCGTCTACCAGAAGCAAGCGTCCGGTGGCTCTCTGGCAAAGCCCTCACCAGGAAAACGAAGGTCTTTCAGTAGATCCACGCCATGCGTGGATGCGCCGGGAGCCTGACGGGGTCAGAGCCCTTTCCTGCGGAAAGGGATCCGACCCCCGGGGACCTCAGTGGCTGGCCTTGTCCCGCTTCCAGCCGCGGTGCTTGATGTCCAGCTGCAGGCTGTACAACGCGGTGAACGCCGGGAACAGGTTCTGCAGCACGCCCACCGAATCCTGCTTGGCAGAGAACAGGAAGTAGCTCAGCGTCATCAGGCTGCCGACCACGCTCATGTACCAGAACAGGCGCGGGATCACCGGCTTGCCGGCGCGCTTGGAGGCGACGAACTGGACCAGCCAGCGGCCGCCAAACATCAACGCGCCGGTGTAGCCGATCAGCTTCCAACCGGTCACATGCAGGCCGGTCCAGTACAACCAGGTCAGCGGCTGGTCCAGCCAGTGAAGCTCCAGATCCATCAACGCTCCTCCACCGCGGTGCGCTTGCTGCGGGTGATCAGCCAGGCCACGCCGCGCAGGTCGCGGATGCCGACCAGCGCGCGGCCGAGATTGTTGTACTTGGACACGCCTGCAGTGCGGTGGCGATGGTTGACCGGCACGCTGACGGTCTTCCAGCCGGCACGCTGCATCAGCGCCGGCAGGTAACGATGCATGTGGTCGAAGTACGGCAGATCGAGGAAGGCGTTGCGTTCGAACAGCTTGATGCCGCAGCCGGTATCGGGGGTGTCATCGCGCAGCATGCGCGCGCGGATGGCGTTGGCCCACTTGCTGGCCCAGCGCTTGCTGCCGCTGTCCTGGCGGTTGACGCGCCAGCCGGCGAACAGCTTCACCTGGGCATCGGCGGCACCGCGGGCCTGCAGCAGCTTGGGGATGTCGGCCGGATCGTTCTGGCCATCACCGTCCAGGGTGGCGATCCACGGTGCCCGCGCATGCTTGACGCCGGTACGCACTGCAGTGCTCTGCCCGCTCTGGGAGACGTGGTGCAGCACCCGCAGTTCCGGCGTGGTGGCCTTCAGGCCCTGCAGCACGGCCAGGGTGTCATCGCGCGAATGATCGTCGATGTAGACGATCTCGAACGGCAGCCGGCCGCGCAGTGCAGCGGTGATTTCGGCCACCAGGGGCGCGACGTTGTCGCGCTCGTTGAATACTGGGACGACGACAGACAGCTCGGGTTGGCTCATGGGGGGACTCGGCCAAGGAGGGACAAAGACCGCGCATTTTCCGACGCCGAGGTTATCCGAAGATGAATCCGGCAGTGTGAGGATGCGTTCTCACGCGCGATCAGCAAAATACTCGCGGCACCACTGCACCACCGGTGGCAGGCCCTGTTCGATGGGCATGGCCGGTTCGTAGCCAAATGCGTCATGTGCGCGCCGGGTATCGGCCATCGTGCGCACCATGTCGCCCGGCTGCATCGGCTTGTAGACCTTCTGCGCGGGGCGACCGGCGGCCTGCTCGATCACGCCGATGAAGCGCTCCAGCTCGACCGGCGTGTGGTTGCCGAGGTTGAACACCCGGTGCGGCACCGGACCATCAGCCGGGTGCGCGAGGGCGCCGAGAATACCGGCCACGATGTCGGAGACATGTGTGAAGTCGCGCTGCATGCGGCCTTCGTTGAACACATCGATGGAACGACCGGCCAGCACCGCGCGCGAGAACAGCAGCGGCGCCATGTCCGGCCGGCCCCACGGGCCGTACACGGTGAAGAAGCGCAGGCCGGTGGCATGCAGGCCATACAGCTGCGCGTAGGTGTAGGCCATCAGTTCATTGGCGGCCTTGGTTGCAGCGTACAGCGAGCGCGGCTGGTCCACGCGCTGGTCTTCGGAGAACGGCGGCGTAGCCGAATCGCCGTACACCGAACTGCTGGACGCATACACCAGGTGCTGCACGCCACGGTGGCGGCACAGCTCGAGCATGTTGACGAAGCCGACCAGGTTGCTGTCGACGTAGGCGTGCGGGTTTTCCAGCGAATAGCGCACGCCGGCCTGTGCGGCCAGATGGATCACCGCCGTCGGCTGTATTTCGTCGAACAGCGCGGCCAGGCCGTCGCGGTCGGTCAGGTCCAGCATGCGCAGGTCCAGCGTCGGGCACAGTGCGGCCACGCGGTCGCGCTTGATCTGCGGGTCGTAGTAATCGTTGAAGTTGTCCAGGCCGACCACGGACTGGCCCGCTTCAAGCAGGGCGCGCGCGGTGTAGGCACCGATGAAGCCGGCTGCGCCGGTAAGCAGGATGGTCATTGCGGTGGGCCTGGAATCCAGCGGTCAATTCAGTAGTTATGGAGTCTGATGGTACGCGCAGGGCCTAGAACAGGCCGAAACGCTTCTTGGCCACATTGGTGCGCCCCGGCTGGATGACATCCTGGATGTTCTTCGCATCGAAGCGGTCCAGCAGACTTTCCGAATCCTTCTTCAGCTTCAGGTCCATCTCTTCCGGGTACAGCGGCACGATCGCCATGAACTCGATGGTGGTGCCGTCTTCCAGCACCAGCGTGCCGAAATCGTCCGGGGTGGTGACCGGCGGCAGCACGATGGCGCCATCGAATCCCACGCCCGGTGCATAGGGCTCGGACGGATGGCCGTTGGGAATGGTGTGGCCGAAACCCAGCCAGGTGTCGTACTCGTGCGGCAACCGCGCCAGGGTCTTCAGCAGGCGCACCGGCCAGTAGTTGCGCTCGTCCTTGAAGGCGTCCTCGCTGATCGGCCAGTCGGCCGGCAGGGTCACCATCAGTTCCATGTGCCGGGGGGCGTCCACCTCATCGGGCACGGCCATCGGCAGATCGCTCATGCCGGAGGTGACCAGACGCAGGTACGGGCACACATCGGTAGCCGGCACCACGTGCACGTCGATGTGCACGATATCGGAGATGATTTCGTGGAAGACGCCGGAGATCGGCCCCAGATGGCGCTCGATGTACGCGCTGATCGCCTCGATGTGTTCTTCGCCGTGGGCCGGGGTGAAGTCCTTCTCGCGGCTGTGCACGAGGATCGGGCTGCCGCCCGGGCTGACGTCGTCTACTTCAATGGTCATGTCCTGCTCCCTGGATGAGCCACGGGGCGGAGCGGCCCACCTGCGGTGGACAACGCGGCCTCCGGCACGCGCGGCGGTGCGTTCCCTGCAATCGACGGCACACGGCAGGAACAGGCCGTGCGCTCATGAAACTGCGCCGGGGGTCAGCCCTGGCGCGTGCGCAGCCGCTCCAGCACGCCATCGAGGGTGTCCAGGTTGGCGTAATGGATGATCAGCTTGCCCTTGCCACCGCGACCATGGTTGATCGCAACCGAGGTGCCCAGTACTTCGGACAGCTCGGTTTCCAGCGAGGCGATGTCGGCCTGCTGCACCTTGGCCACCGGCTGCGGACGGTTGCTCGGCACCTTGCCGGCGGCGAAGGCCTGCGCACGACGCTCGACCTCGCGCACCGACCAGCCCTCATCGGCCGCTTCCTGGGCCAGCTTGCTGGCCAGTTCCGGGGCCAGGGTCAGCAGCGCGCGGGCGTGCCCCATCTCCAGCCGGCGGGTTTCCAGCAGCAGGCGGATGGCGATCGGCAGCTCCAGCAAGCGCAGCAGGTTGGACACCGCCGCGCGCGAGCGGCCGACGGCCTCGGCGGCCTCGGCATGGGTCAGGGTGAATTCGCTGATGAGGCGCTGCAGCGCTTCGGCTTCTTCCAGCGGGTTGAGGTCTTCGCGCTGGATGTTCTCGATCAGCGCCATCGCGATGACGGTGCGGTCTTCCAGCTCGCGCACCACCACCGGCACTTCGTCCAGGCCGGCCAGCTGCGAGGCACGCCAGCGACGTTCACCAGCGACGATTTCGAAGTTGCCTGCCGGCAGCTGGCGCACCAGGATCGGCTGGATCACGCCCTGCGACTTGATCGAGTCGGCCAGTTCGGACAGCTTGCCCTGGTCCATTTCGCGACGCGGCTGGTACTTGCCCGGCTGCAGCTGGCCTACCGGCAGCTTGCGCAGCACTTCACCGGGCAGCGGCTCGATCACCGCCGTGCTGGCCTGCACCTGGCTGACCGCGCCCTTGGGCCCCAGCAGGGCGTCCAGGCCGCGGCCGAGGCCACGCTTCTTGGCGGCAGGCTTGCTGGTCATCAGACGGTCTCCACGGCCTTGCTGGCCTTGTTGCGTTCGTTGTTGCGGCGGATGATCTCGCCGGCCAGGCCGAGGTAGGCCACGCCGCCACGCGAAGCACGATCGTAGCCGACGATGCTCTGGCCATGGCTGGGCGCCTCGGCCAGGCGCACGTTGCGCGGCACGATGGTGCGGAACACGCGGTCACCGAAATGCTCGGTCAGCTCGGCCGACACGGCGTTGGCCAGGTTGTTGCGCACATCGAACATGGTGCGCAGCACGCCTTCGATCTCCAGCGCCGGGTTGAGGTTGGCGCGCAGCGCTTCGATGGTTTCCACCAGCGCGCTCAGGCCTTCCAGCGCGTAGTACTCGCACTGCATCGGCACGATCACCGAATCGGCGGCGGCCAGGGCGTTCAAGGTCAGCAGCGAAAGTGCCGGCGGGCAGTCGATCAGGATGTAGTCGTACTCGTCGCGGATCGGCGCCAGCGCGCGCTTCAGGCGCTGCTCGCGCTCGCTCTGCGCCATCAGCTGGATCTCGGCCGCGGTCAGGTCGATGTTGCCCGGCAACAGGTCGTAGCCTTCGGCGGTCTGCACGCGCACGTCGGCAGCGCTGGACTCGCCCAGCAGCAGATCGTAGGTGGAGGAGACCAGCTCGCGCTTGTCCACGCCACTGCCCATGGTCGCGTTGCCCTGGGAATCCAGGTCGACCAACAGCACGCGCTTGGGTGCGTTGGCCAGGGAAGCGGCCAGGTTGACGGCGGTCGTGGTCTTGCCGACGCCACCCTTCTGGTTGGCGATGGCGATGATGCGGGCCATGCGGGTGTGCCTCGTCGACGTGTGCTGGGACCGGTCATTATGCGTACAACCGGGCCCGTGCGGAAATCGTGGATCGCCAACCGCTTGTTCCACAAGGGGCTGGCGGCGGGGTTCAGGGGCCTGTGACAGTGACCAGATGGCGTTCGCCGGCCAGGCCGGGCACGCTCAGCGGGACCACCTCGCGCACCTGCCAACCGGCCGGCAGCGCTGCGATCTCCTCATGCGGGTAGACGCCCTTCATGGCCAGCAGCACGCCACCGGGGCGCAGCAGGTGGCCACCGACGCGGACGATGCCGGCCAGGGTGTCCATCGCGCGCGCGGTCAGCTGATCGTAGCTGCCCGGCTCGTCCAGCGCTTCGGCGCGCGACTCGGCCACGCGGGCATTGCCCAGGCCCAGCTGGCGCACCGCCTCGCGCATGAAGCGGGCTTTCTTGCCGTTGCTTTCCACCAGGGTGACCTGCAGGCCCGGGCAGGCGATCGCCAGCGGGATGCCCGGCAACCCGGGGCCGGTACCGAGGTCGGCCAGGCTGCCATCGGCCACGAACGGCTGCATCGCCAGCGAATCAAGCAGATGGCGGGTGACCATTTCCTGCGGATCGCGGATGGCGGTGAGGTTGTAGGTGCCGTTCCAGCGGTGCAGCAACGCCAGGTAGCGCAGCAGCGGCGGGGCCAGCTCGGCAGCCAGGCCCATGCTGGCCAGGCCCTGCTGCAGCGTGGTCGCTACGCCGGCGGGAAGATCGTGTTCGCTCATGCCGACATTATCGCCGGTTTTCACTGCAGATTCGGCGATTCACTGCGGATACCAGGCCAATGCGGCGCGGAACTGGCCACTGGCCTGCCACTCGTGCAGGTGCCAGCGCGCCGCCTCGCCCAGTTCCGGGTCGCACCAGCGCAGGTGCAGCGCGCCATCGGCGGCCGGGGCCAGCTGCAGGCGGTGCAGGCCAAAGGAAATGCCCTGCCCGTGCGCCTTCAGCATGGCTTCCTTGGCGCACCACACGCGGAAGAACCAATGCTCGCGGTCGGCCTCGTCCAGGCCCTGCAGCCAGACCACTTCGTCGGGATGGAAGAAGCGCTGGATGATTTCCAGCATGCGCGGGCGCGGCCGCAGCAGTTCCAGGTCCACGCCCAACCGCACGCCTTCGCCCAGCGCCACCAGCAGCACCTCGCCGCTGTGGCTCCAGCCGGTGCCGTAGTGGGCCAGCGCGCCGCTCAGCTCGGGCCGGCCCTTGTCATCGCGCAGCAGCGGCAGCGCATCCGGCTCGCCGCCCAGGGCCTGTGCCAGCACCTGCCGGGCCTGCGGCTCACCGCGCTGACCGGGCACGTGCGGGCAGCGCCAGACGGTGACCGGACCAAACCGCCAGGGGCCGTCGAGAGTGGCTGGCAGGCTCATCCGCACGCGGCCGTCACGGGATTGCACGACGGGTTCACAGCGTTGCGCGTCAACTGGGCTCGGTTATCCACCGGAGAGTCGATCATGGGCATCATCATCTGGCTGATCGTCGGCGGCATCGTCGGCTGGCTGGCAAGCATCATCATGAAGCGCGATGGCCAGCAGGGCATCATCCTCAACATCGTGGTGGGCATCGTCGGCGCACTGATTTCGGGCTGGCTGTTCGGCGGCGGCATCAACGAAGCGATCACCCTGCGCACGTTCCTGTTCTCGCTGATCGGCGCGGTGATCCTGCTGGCGATCGTCAACCTGTTCACCCGCAAGAGCATACGGTGAACTGACAGGTAGCGCCGGGCCATGCCCGGCGTCTCCCTGCCGCCGCTGCGCTCGCCGGGCATGGCCCGGC
>NZ_JBHZOP010000142.1:0-12533 GCF_042787595.1 Stenotrophomonas sp. YIM B13575
GGTCCGGTTGCGGGGGCGTGAGCCGCATGGATGCGGCGACCGAGCTTACAGGGACGTACTTGCAGCGCCCCCCGCAACCGGACCCACCCCGCCATCCCGCAGGAAGCCAGCTCTGGCTGTTGCTTCGGCAGTTGCAGTTGCCACCGCAGGTGCAGGGCGCAGCCCTGCCGCACACCCCTCACACCACCGGAATGCTGTGCTGCCCAAGACTGCGATACGGCGGAGTCGCCATCACCATTTCCGCCAGCGAGTAGGCCAGTTCGCGCTCGGCCATCACCGTGCC
Source organism: Stenotrophomonas sp. YIM B13575 (assembly GCF_042787595.1). Classification (NCBI taxonomy): domain Bacteria; kingdom Pseudomonadati; phylum Pseudomonadota; class Gammaproteobacteria; order Lysobacterales; family Lysobacteraceae; genus Stenotrophomonas; species Stenotrophomonas sp. YIM B13575. Next base: position 284 of record NZ_JBHZOP010000142.1, read on the forward strand.
GTCGGCACCATGTTCAAGCAGATGCTTCACTTCGGCATCGCTGTGCGCGCGCGCCAGCAGGGTCAGGTTGGGGTTGATGGCACGCAGCTTGGCCAGGGTCTCACCGGCTTCCAGTGGCTGCGGGATCGCCAGCACCGCGATCTTGGCGCGCTCGGGATGGGCCTCGGCCAGCACCTTGTCCGACGCGGCGCTGCCGCGGATGCCGGGCAGGCCCGCCGCATGCGCTTCGGCAACATGTTCCTTGTTGTCGTCGATGATCATCACCGGCACGCCACGGTCGCGCAGCACCTGTGCCAGCGCGCTGCCGACGCGGCCGTAGCCGATGACGATGGCATGGTCGTGCAGGTCCAGCGACGGTCCTGGCGGCAGCTCGGTCTCCACCGCCGTAGGCGTGGTTTCCTGGTGCTTCAGCAGCCAGCGGTCGAGCAGACCGAACACCAGCGGATTGAGCATGATCGAGATCAGCGCGCCGGCCAGCACCAGCGCCTGGCCGGTGGGCGGCAGGATCTTCAGGGTCACGCCGAGGCCGGCGATGATGAAGGCGAACTCGCCGATCTGCGCCAGGCTGGCCGAGATCGTCAACGCAGTGCCGGTGGGATGGCCGAACGCGCGCACGATGAAGAACGCCGCCGCCGATTTGCCGAACATGATGATGCCGGCGGTGGCCAGCACCTGCCACGGATGCTCGATCAGGATGCCGGGATTGAACAGCATGCCCACCGAAACGAAGAACAGCACCGCGAATGCATCACGCAGCGGCAGTGAATCGCTGGCCGCCTTGTGGCTGAGTTCGGATTCATTGAGCAGCATGCCGGCGAAGAACGCGCCCAGCGCGAACGACACACCGAACAGCATCGCCGAACCGAACGCCACGCCCAGTGCGATCGCCAGCACCGACAGGGTGAACAGTTCGCGTGAGCCGGTACCGGCGATGCGCTCCAGGATCCACGGAATGACCCGGCGCCCGACCACCAGCATCACCGCTACGAACAGGCCCAGCTGCACGAACGTCCAGCCGATGCTGGCCAGCACGCTGCCGATGGTGTGGTGTTCGTTGGCCGCGTCGGGCCCGAACACGCCGGCCATCACCGGCATCATCACCAGTGCCAGCACACAGGCCAGGTCTTCGACGATCAGCCAGCCGACTGCGATCTTGCCGCGCTGGGTTTCCAGCAGGCGGCGCTCCTCCATCGCGCGCAGCAGCACCACGGTACTGGCCGTGGCCAGCGCGAAACCGAACACCACGCCGTGGATGACCGGCCAACCCATCAATGCCGCCAGGCCCCAGCCGAGCAGGGTGGCGACCAGGATCTGGCCGATGGCACCGGGAATGGCGATGGCCTTGACCGCCATCAGGTCCTTCAGCGAGAAGTGCAGGCCGACGCCGAACATCAGCAGCATCACGCCCAGCTCGGCCAGCTGGTTGGCCAGCGCCTGGTCGGCGACGAAGCCCGGGGTGAACGGACCGACGCAGATGCCAGCAACCAGGTAACCGACCAGAGGAGACAAGCGGAGCTTGTTGGCCAGCGCGCCGAAGATGAAGGCGAGCCCGAGACCAACGGCAACGATGTTGATCAGGTCGGTGTCATGGTGCATCGGCTCTCGCAGGAAACAGGGGGGTACCCCGATTTTCACCGATACGGCCAGATACGGCAAACCCGCAGGCCATGATCCGTGGCCTGCGGGTGCCCACGCGTTGTTGCCGGCCAGCGGCCGGCACTAGCAGAGCAGCCACCGGGCAGGGCCCGGCACTCCCGCTACTGCTTACCAGTTGTACTTGATCCGCCCGTACACATACGCGCCATTGAAGCCGAACGGCGAGTAGTTGCTGTACGGCAGCATGCCGAAGGTCGAGTTCTGCAGATCCTCGGTGCGGTCCGGGTACTCGTTCAGCAGGTTGTCGGCACCCACCGTCAGCGTCCAGTTGGCACTCGGCTTGTAGCTGGCCGAAGCATCCAGCACCCACTTGTCGCCGTAGGTCTGGTCACGCGTGGCCGTGGCCGAGTTGCGCACGGTGAACTTGCCGTAGCGGGTCGCGGCCAGGCCCAGCTCCCAGTGGTCCGAGCGCCAGGTGCCGCTGAGGATGGTCTTGTCGTGCGGGTAGCTGTCCTCGATGCGACCGATCTCATCGCGGCCGATCAGCGACTGGGTCAGGCCCAGCGTGCCGAACACCGCCGGCGTGCCACCCACGCGCTGCACTTCGGTGTCGTTGTAGCTGTACGCCGCGGTCAGCTCCAGGCTGCTGGCCGTGAACGGCACCGTGTAGCTGGACACGAAGTCGACGCCACGGGTGCGCGTATCCAGGCCGTTGGTGAAGTACGAGAAGGCGGTGACCTGCGGCAGGCCCAGCCCGGACAGCAGCGCACTGGAAGCGGCGTTGGTAGTGATGCTGGACGACAGCGCGATGCGGTTGTCGATGTCGATCTGGTACGCATCGACGGTGACGTACAGGCGGTCGATCGGCTGCAGCACCAGGCCCAGGCTGTAGGAGGTGGACGTCTCGGCCTTCAGCGGCGAAGCGCCCAGCGCCTGTGCGGCCTGGCTGGTGGTCGGGAAGGTGCCGCGTTCGACGAATACGCCGTTGGTGAACTGGCTGGTCACCGCCTGGTAGCCCTGCTGCGGCAGCGACGGCGCGCGGAAGCCGCTGGAGGCGGTGGCCCGCAGCGCGACCTTGTCGGTGAACGCGTAGCGCGCCGACAGCTTGCCGGAGAAGCGGTCACCGAAGTCCGAGTAATCCTCGTAGCGGCCGGTGATGCCGGCGGAGAACTTCTCGGTCAGGTCCGCTTCCAGGCCCGCATAGACCGCGTAGTTGTGGCGGTCGGTGTGCACTTCGTTGGTCGGGGTGAAGCCGGCGAAACCCTGCGCGCCGGTGCCGGTGTAGGAGTTCAGTTCACCCGGGTTCTGGTCCCACTTCTCGCGGCGGTACTCACCGCCGAAGGACAGCGTGACCGGATAGGCCAGTCCCCAGTCCAGCGACTTGGTCAGGTCGGCGTTGAAGATGTCCTGCTGGTACTTCAGCGTGCCGTCGTAGAACGAACGCGGGCTGGCGGCGCCCAGGCTGTAGTTGATGCTGTTGCGGGTGTGGAAATCCAGGGTGTTCTCGCCGTGGTTCAGGCTCAGGTCCCAGGTCCAGCCGTTGTCGGTGTTGCCTTTGACGCCGGCCACCAGCGAACGGTCCTTGGAATACTGGTTGATCTGCGGCACATAGCCGTCCGGGTAGGTCTGCGCCAGCAGCGCGGTCTGCCCGCTGTGGTTGCGCGAACGGTAGAACGCGAACGAGGTGATGTCGCGGTTGCTGAGCAGCGCGCTGGCGTAGCCGGTCACGTGGTCGCTGAAATCGAAGCTGGCGTTGACCGAGGCAGCGGTGGCGTCGACCTTCGGGTCGCCGACAATGAAGGTGGTCTGGCCAACGCTGGGGAAGTTGCCGGTGTTGGGCGTGGTGCCGCGGTAGGGACCGGCGCGGTCGCTCTCGTCCTGCTGGCTGATCTGACCGGCCACGTGCACGCGGCCACGGCCGTTGCCGAATTCCACGCCGGTATCGCCGGACAGCTGGTACTTGTTGCCGTCGCCGGCCGAGTACTGGCCGTAGTCGACGGCCAGGCTGCCGCCACTGCCGCTGCCCTTCAGCACGATGTTGATGACGCCGGCGATGGCATCCGAACCGTACTGTGCGGAGGCGCCGTCACGCAGCACCTCGACGCGCTCGATGGCGGCGATCGGAATCGCGTTGATGTCCACTGCCGACGAACCACGGCCGATGCTGCCGTTGACGTTGATCATCGCCGAGGTGTGGCGGCGCTTGCCGTTGACCAGCACCAGCACCTGGTCCGGCGACAGACCGCGCAGCTGTGCAGGGCGCACGCCGCTGGTGCCGTCGGTCAGTGCCGGGCGCGGGAAGTTCAGCGAGGGCAGCGCGCGCGACAGCGCGGTGGCCAGTTCACCGGTACCGGTGGACTGCAGGATCTCGGGGGTGATGATGTCGATCGGCGACTGCGATTCGGCGACCGTGCGGTCGGCCACGCGGGTACCGGTGACGATCACCGTATCCAGGGTGTTGGCGGCGGTGCCGGCCTGCTGGGCGGCGGCAACGAACGGAGAACCACCGAGTGCGACAGCGACGGCGGCGGCGATCAGGCTGGTCTTGCGGGTCATCGGGAGGGGGCTCCGGTTGGCGGGACGGCACCGGAATCGACATCACGGGGGTGAGCGGACGACGGTTGTTGCGGTGCGCAATACAGGAATTAACGGGATATTCAGTGCCTGTCAAATGTCTGTCATCAGAAAAAACGTTGCAGCAGCAACCATTTAGCTGCGACAGGCAGTGACGCGGGAGGGGGCCCGGGAGGCGCGCGGACAGGACGTGGGAGAGAGGAACGTCGCCCGCCGCGCATCCCGGGGCGCGTCAAGTATTCGTTAACGTTAGAATTGCGTCGCAGGAACAGTGCTTACCAGCACATTCCATTCGGTTATATGGACGCCTCCCCCCATGATTTCGCTTCGTAATTTCGCCTTGCGCCGCGGCGAGCGGCTGCTGTTGTCCAATGTCGACCTGACGCTGCACGCCGGTTACCGGGTGGGTGTGGTCGGCCGCAATGGTGCTGGCAAGTCCAGCCTGTTCGCGGCGGTGAAGGGCGAGCTGGAGGCCGACAAGGGTGACGTCGACCTGCCCGGCAAGATCCGCATCGCCAGCGTCGCCCAGGAAACCCCGTCGCTGCCGGACCCGGCGCTGAGCTTCGTGCTGGGCGGCGATATCGAAGTGGCCGCCGTGTTGGCCGCCGAGGCCGAGGCGACCGCCCGCGAGGATTGGGAAGCGGTGGCCGAGGCGCATACGCGCATGGCCGAGCTGAATGCCTACGACGCCGAAGCGCGCGCCGGCAAGCTGCTGCATGGCCTGGGTTTCCCGGCCGAAACGCACCACCGCGCGGTGTCCTCGTTCTCCGGCGGCTGGCGCGTGCGCCTGAACCTGGCCCGCGCGCTGATGATGCCCAGCGACCTTCTGCTGCTCGACGAACCGACCAACCACCTGGATCTGGACGCGGTGTACTGGCTGGAACAGTGGCTGCTGAAGTACCCGGGCACGCTGCTGCTGATCTCGCATGACCGCGAGTTCCTCGACAACGTGGCCACCCACACCCTGCACCTGCACGGTGGCGGCGCCAAGCTTTACCCGGGCGGCTACACCGACTTCGAGCGCCAGCGCGCCGAACAGCTGCGCCAGCAGCAGATCGCGCACGAGAAGGAACAGGCCGAGCGCGCGCATCTGCAGAGCTTCATCGACCGCTTCAAGGCCCAGGCCAGCAAGGCCGCGCAGGCACAGAGCCGGATGAAGCGCCTGGCCAAGCTGGCCGGTACCGAAGCAGTGCGCGCTGAACGCGAGTTCCGCATCGAGTTCGCGCCGCCGGCCAAACTGCCGTTCTCGCTGATCCGCCTGAACCACGTCGAGGCCGGCTACGGCAGCGACTCGGTGATCCTGCACAACGTGGGTTTCGGCCTGGAAGCGGGCCAGCGCATCGGCCTGCTGGGCCCCAACGGCGCCGGTAAGACCACTCTGGTGAAGACCCTGGTGGGCGAACTGGCACCGATCGCTGGCGAACGCGCCGCGCACCCGGACCTGCGCATCGGCTACTTCGCCCAGCACACGGTCGAGTCGCTGCATGAAGGCCAGTCGCCGATGGAACACTTCCGCGACCTGGCCCCGGATGCACCGAACCAGTCGTTCCGCGACTTCCTCGGCAAGTGGAATTTCCCGGGCGACCGTGCCTTCGAACCGGTGGACGGCTTCTCCGGCGGCGAGCGCGCGCGCCTGGCGTTGGCGCTGATCGCCTGGCAGCAGCCGAACGTGCTGCTGCTCGACGAACCGACCAACCACCTTGACCTGGAAATGCGCGAAGCGCTGGCCGAAGCACTGGCCGATTTCGACGGCGCGATCGTGATGGTCTCGCATGATCGCCATCTGATCGGCCTGGTCTGCGACACCTTCTGGCGTGTGGCCGATGGCGTGGTCGAGCCGTTCGACGGCGACCTCGACGCGTATGCCGCCTGGCTGCGTACGCGCCCGCAGGCGCAGGGCACCAAGGTACGCATGGAGCAGGTGGAGGAACCGGTGGTGGTCAAGACCGCACCGGTCGCGCAGATGGTGCAGAAGAAGCCGGTCAACCCGCACAAGCTGGCCAGTGCCGAAGCCAAGGTCGCCGAGCTGGAAGGCGTGCTGGCCGAACTGGACCGGCAGCTTGCCGACTCGAGCAACTATGCCGATGCCACGCGCATGGCGGTGCTCGGCCGCGACCGCGAAGCCACCGCCGCGCAGCTGGAAAAGGCCGAAGCGGCCTGGATGGAACTGCTGGAGTCGTAACCGGCCGTGTCGGCCGCTGGCCCACAACGCGATGCGACCAATGTCCTGTGTAGAGCCGAGCCATGCTCGGCTGTCGCGCGCAGCGCGGGATCGCACATGAAGCAGCCGAGCGTGGGCTCGGCTCTACATTACCCCTGCGCCTGCAGCCATTCGCGGAAGCGCTTGGCCGGTTCCCGCTCTGCACGTGAGCGCAGCCGGGTCAGCCAGTAGCGGCCCAGTTCCAGCGTGGTGGCAAACGGTTGCAGCAGCCGGCCCTCGGCCAGCTCCGCCTCGAACATGCGCAGCGGCAGCAAGGCCACGCCTGCGCCACCGGCCGCAGCCACAGCCAGCGTCAACGACGAATCGAACACCGGTCCGCGCGCTTCCACGCCGTTGGCCCCGGCCATCTGCAGCCACCGTGGCCACTCGTCGCTGCGGTACGAACGCAGCAGCGGCAAGGTCGCCAGGTCACGCGGATGCTTCAGCCGCCGCGCCAGCGCCGGTGCACACAAGGGTGCGAACGGCGCGTCCAGGATCGCCGTGCAGGTCTGCCCCTGCCAGTCGCCATCACCGAAACGGATCGCCAGGTCCAGGCCTTCACCGGCCAGGTCGATGCGGTTGTTGTGGGTCTGCAGTCGCAGCTCGATATCCGGATGCGCGGCGTCGAACGCAGCCAAGCGCGGCAGCAGCCAGCCAGTGGCGAAGGTGCCGACCACGCCGATCGTCAGCACTTCCCGTGCCGGGCCGCCGGTGTAGCGGGCGATGCTGGCTGAAATGCGTTCGAAGGATTCATTCAGCACCGGGTACAGGGCTGCTCCTTCCTCGGTCAATGCCACGCCGCGGGGCAGGCGATGGAACAGGCGAACGCCCAGGCGGTCCTCCAGCCCGCGTATCTGGTGGCTCAGCGCGGCCTGGCTGACACAGAGTTCCAGCGCCGCCCGGGTGAAGTTCTGGTGCCGGGCAGCGGCTTCGAAGGCGCGCAGCGCATTCAGCGGCAGAGTTGGGTGGAGCATGCGTGAGCCGTGAGCAGGTGTGATGGCTGATCGTATCTGCTTGCCGGGTGGCTTTGAAATAGCCGCGAGATGTCTGCGTCATGCATGAATAAACCTAATGGCTTCTCCTGAAAATTCGCGCTGGTGGCCAGCGTTGGTGGGCTCCGATAATCGGCATCACGCCCAGGAGAACCCCGAATGCTCGCTCGTCGCCGATTCCTGCAGTTCAGTGGCGCTGCCGCCGCTTCCGCGCTCGCCGCACCGCTGCTCGCCCGCGCCGCCACAACAACCATGGCCGCTGCACCCAGCATTGCCGCCTTCGCCGCCGCCACCGATTTCGCCGCACTGGAAAAGGCGTGCAGCGGCCGACTCGGCGTGACCCTGCTCGACACCGGCAGCGGTCGCCGCCTCGGCCATCGCCAGGACGAACGCTTCCCACTCTGCAGCACCTTCAAGAGCGTGCTGGCCGCGGCGGTGCTCAAGCAGGCCGAGCGTGATCCGGCACTGCTGGACCAGCGCCTGCCGGTACGGGCGCAGGACATTCTCGAGCACGCGCCGGTCACCCGCCGCCATGTCGGCAAGGACCTGACCGTGCGTGACCTGTGCCGGGCCACGCTGATCACCAGCGACAACACCGCCGCCAATCTGTTGTTCGCCGCGATCGGTGGGCCGCCGGCAGTGACCGCGTTCCTGCGCGCCAGCGGCGACACGATCACCCGCAGCGATCGCCTGGAGCCGGAGCTGAACAGCTTCGCCATCGACGATCCACGCGACACCACCACCCCGGCGGCCATCGCGGCGACGCTGCAGCGGCTGGTGCTGGGCGATGCACTCAAGCCGGCCTCGCGCCAGCAGCTGGCCGACTGGCTGATCGACAACGAAACCGGCGATGCCTGCCTTCGTGCAGGCCTGGGCAAGCGTTGGCGGGTGGGCGACAAGACCGGCAGCAATGGCGAAGACGCGCGCAACGACATCGCCGTGTTGTGGCCGGTGCAGGGCGGTTCGCCGTGGATCCTGACCGCCTATCTGCAGGCGGGCGCGATCAGCTTCGAACAGCGCGCGGCGGTGCTTGCGCAGGTTGGTCGCATCGCCGATGCACTGACCCGCTGAAGGGTTCTGCGCCGGCTGGATAGGGACACTTTCAGCCGTGTCCTGCTTGCCCGATCCGGATCGAACCCGCATCCTGCGCGCGTTCGATCCACACGGAAGTCCCCCGATGAGTCATGAACTGGTCTACCTGCTGCTGATCTTCGCGCTGCTGGTCATCCCGCGTGCGCTGCAGCGGTTCAGCCTGCCCGCGCCCCTGACCTGCCTGCTGTTCGGCATCATCGGCATGCTCTGGCTGGGCGACCAGGCGCACGACGCGGTCATCGGGCTGCTGGCCACGCTGGGCATTTCTTCGTTGTTCCTGTTTGCCGGCCTGGAAGTCGACCTGCAGGCCCTGCGGCGCGGCATGTGGCCGCTGCTGGCGCATCTGCTGATCCGCAGTGCGACCCTGTTCGGCGTCGGCTGGCTGGCCTGGCGTTACGCTGGTCTGCCATGGCAGGCCGCAGGGCTGCTGGCGCTGGCGCTGCTGACCCCGTCCACCGGCTTCATCATGGATTCGCTGTCGCGGCTGGGGCTGAGCGAGGACGAGCGGTTCTGGGTCACCAGCAAGGCCATCGCCGGTGAACTGCTGGCCCTGGCGGCGCTGTTCATCGTGCTGCAGGCCGGCGATCCTGGGCATATGGCACTGTCCAGCCTTGCGCTGTTGGCGATGATGATCGGCCTGCCACTGCTGTTCATCGCGCTCGGCCGCTGGGTCGCGCCGCATGCGCCGGGCTCGGAATTCTCGCTGCTGGTGATGGTCGGCATGGTGGCGGCCTACATCACCTACCTGCTGGGCGTGTACTACCTGGTCGGCGCCTTCATCGCCGGCCTGGTCGCGCGCCTGCTGCACCAGCGCATGCCGCTGCTGGCCTCGCACGAAAACCTGCATGCGCTGCGCCTGTTCGCCTCGTTCTTCGTGCCGTTCTATTTCTTCAACGCCGGCACCAAGGTGCCCAGCGAAGCGCTCAGCTTCGAGGCGCTGGGACTGGGCGTGGTGATCACCCTGGTGGTGCTGCCGCTGCGCATCGCGGTGGTCTGGCTGCAGCGACGCGTAATGTTCGGCGAGAGCTTCCGCAGCAGCCTGCGCGTATCGCTGGCACTGGCACCGACGCTGATCTTCACCCTGGTGCTGGCTGCGATCATGCGCGATCGCTTCCAGATTCCGGCGGTGCTGTTCGGCGCGTTGCTGCTGTACGCCGCATTGACCACGTTGCTGCCCTCGCTGGTGTTCCGCACGCCGTTCGATGTCGATCCGGTGGAGCAGGAGCCGGCAGGGCAGGGCGAAGATGCGCCGGTGGCGGCGACGGAAGTGGTTGCGGCCGATCCGACACCTGCACCTGCATCTGCATCGCGTTGACCCTGCGCAGGGCATCACGAGACTTGCGTTGCGGACGCGCAGCACGGGACACTGCGCGCCCCGCGACGTACCGGCCCTGGTGCGTTGGATACCCCAGGAGCTGCAGGCGTGAACCAGGACGTGAACCTCGACCGTAAACTGCTGCCAGGCAGGATCCTGCTTTGGTTCTCTGCCATCGCGCTGCTGATCCTGTTCGGGTACAGCTGGTCGATGCCACCGGTCGATGCCTCGGGATTCCGGCAGACGCAGACCGCGTTGTCGATCGACTGGATGGTACGTGGTGGCCCGTGGCTGGACTATCTGACGCCGGTACTCGGTGCGCCGTGGTCGATTCCCTTCGAATTCCCGCTGTACCAGTGGCTGGCAGCGCTGCTGTCCAGCGCCACCGGCATCAGCGCCGACAACAGCGGCCGGCTGGTGTCCACCGTATTCCACGTCGGCTGCGTCTGGATGGTCTACCGCACGCTGCTGGCCATCCGTCCTGACCGCGTGCTGGCGTTGTGCGTCGCCGGCGCCTTCGCGGTTTCGCCGTACGCCCAGTTCTGGGGACGGTCGGTGATGATGGAGTCCACGGCCGTGTTCTTCGGCCTGGTCTTCATCTGGGCGCTGGCGAACCTGCGCAACCGCCCGACTGCATGGCTCGGCCTGCTCGCTGTGGTGGCTGCCGTGCTGTCAGCACTGGTCAAGGTCACGACGTTCTTCGGTTTCGCGGCGTTCGTTGCGCTGGCGTTTGCCTGGCTGGCGGTGCGCGAGCATGGCTGGCGCCCGCAGTGGCTGCTGGGGCATTGGAAACTGCTGGCGTGGGGCATGCTGTCGGCGCTGGCGGTTCTGGTTGCCATCACCCTTTGGCTGCATCACGCCGATGCGCTGAAGGCGCAGTCACCGCTGGGTCAGCAGGTTACTTCCGAGGCCCTGTCCAGCTGGAACTACGGCACCCTGCAGCAGCGCCTGGATCCGGCCACCTGGTGGGGCACGGTCTTCAAGAAGCGCTTCTCCGGCGCAGTCGGCTCCAACTGGATTTTCCTGGTGTTTCTCATCGCGGGCCTGTGCATCGGCCGGATCCGCACCGCAGTCGCGTTGCTGCTGCTGGCCTACCTGGCACCGTTCCTGGTGTTCACCAACCTGCACATCGCCCATCCCTACTACCAGGCGGCCAACATCGTGTTCGCCACCTCGATCGTCGGCCTGGTGCTGTGGTCGGCGGTGCTGCGTGCCGACGCCATCGGCAAGCCGCGGCGCGCGGTGGCCCTGGCGGTGCTGTTGTGCATGCTGTCCACCGGTTTTGGCCTGGCCCACTACCTGAAGAACATGAAGGAAGCACGCGAGCCGACCACGGTTTCGCAGATCGCTGCGTTGATCCGCTCCAGCACGCCGGAGAACGGCGTGATCGTGGCGTTCGGCCAGGACTGGTCCTCCGAACTGCCCTATCTGGCAGGGCGCCGGGCGCTGATGATCCCGGACTGGGCCTCGGACCAGGCCCTGCAATCGTTCGCCGGGGCCAACGCGGCGCTGGGCGGGCTGCCGTTGGCTGCCGTGGTCGATTGCCCCAACCAGGTCGGCAGCACGCCGGAACGCGCCGCTTGGCAGGCGCAGATTCTGGCCCGGCATACCGCCGGCAGCCGAAGCCAGGCCATCGACGGCTGCCAGGTGTGGTTACGTCCGTAACAGTGGACAGCGGTCGGGCCGCGCAGGCCGGGTAGCCGGTTTGCGCCCACCGGCCATGGCCGTTAGGGTTGGGGCATGAAACCGATCGCCGCTGTTGCTTCCGCCATCGCCCTGCTCGGCCTCGCCGCCTGCTCGCAGCCATCGCATACGGTCAACCACGATCTGTCGACCGCACCGGCCGACGCCTTCATGGCCGCGATTGCCGCCCATTGCGGCCAGGCCTACGAGGGCAAGGTGGTGGAGGACACGCCGGCACCGACCGGCGAGGATCCCTTCGCCGGAAAGACGCTGGTGATGCATGTGCGGGGCTGTGCCGACCCGGGACATGAGCTGCGCATCCCGTTCCACGTCGGTGATGATCATTCGCGCACCTGGGTGTTGACCCGCACCGAGCACGGCGTGCGGCTGAAGCACGACCACCGCCATGCCGATGGCAGCCCCGATGCGATCACCCTGTACGGCGGCGACAGCAAGCCGCCGGGCACCGCCGAACGCCAGCAGTTCCCCGCCGATGGCGAATCGGTGGCGATGTTCCGTCGTGCCGACATGCTGGCCTCGACCCACAACACGTGGGCGATGGAGATCGAGCCGGACCAGCGCTTCGTCTATGAGCTGACGCGCCCGGAAGGGCGCCGTTTCCGGGTCGAGTTCGATCTCAGCAAACCGGTCGCGCTACCGCCTGCGCCCTGGGGTGATGCAGCGGCGCCGGCACCCTGATCGGCGTCCTGGCATGCTGCCGCGGACAGCCCGGTAGCGCCGGGCCATGCCCGGCGGCTTTCAAGCGGAGACCCTGCCGCTGCGCTCGCCGGGCATGGC
>NZ_JBHZOP010000143.1:0-20459 GCF_042787595.1 Stenotrophomonas sp. YIM B13575
CCCCGCCATCCCACGGAATGTCCGCTGTTGCTGTTGCTTCGCAGCCCGGCCCTCAGCGGAAAATCACCGTCGCCTCGGTGCCCTTGCCCAGCTCGCTGGTCAAACTGACCTTCCAGCCGAAGCGTTCACACAGGCGACGCACGATCGACAGGCCCAGGCCCGTACCCTGCGGACGGCTGGGATCAGCACGATAGAACGGCTCGAATGCACGCGACAGCGCGTCGGCGGACATGCCGATGCCGGTATCGCTTACCACCACCCGGTCGTTGTGCACGTGCACGTCGATGCGACCTTCGTCGGTGTAGCTGCAGGCGTTGCGCACCAGGTTGCTGACCACCACCTGCAGCACCCGCGGCGGTGCGTGCAGCTGCACGGCCGCGTCACTGTGCAGGTGCACCGCCAGTTGCCGGCCCACCAGCAGCTCGTTGGCGTTGTCCACTTCGTAGCGGACGATGTCGTTGACGTCGAACAGTTCCACCTGCGGCTCGACGTCGGCCTCGCGGGCCAGGATCAGGAACGCATCGATCACCGCTTCCATGTCCCGCCCGGCACGCTGGATGCGCTGCAGGCTGCGGCGCAGGCGCGGCTCCAGGCTTTCATCGCCCAGCGCCATGTCGCTGGCCACCCGGATGACCGTCAGCGGCGTGCGCAGTTCATGGCTGGCATCACGGGTGAAGTTGCGTTCGCGCGCCACGTGCGCAGTAACCCGGTTGGCCAGCGAATGCAGCGCCGCCGCCAGCTGCCGGGTCTCACCCTGCATGTCCGCGGGCAGCTTGTTCGGCTCCAGATCGGCCGCTTCCGGATGACCCGGATCCCAGCGCGAGACGCGCCGCGCCAGCCAGTTCACCGGTGACACCAGGCGTTTGGACGCGCGGTAGGTGATCCAGGAGGCGCCATACACCGCCAGCAGGGTCAGCAGCACCGGCACGATGCCGAACCAGAACGCCAGCATCTCCGCGCGCGAGCGCAGGAACACCAGGTACAGGCGGCCCTCTTCGCGGGCGTCGACCAGCACCAGCTGATCATCGTCGGGCAGTTCGTGGAAACCCGGTTCCAACGTGCGCAGGTTGGCGGGCAGCGACAGGCTCGATTGCCCGCGCTCCAGCAGGTAGCCACGGATGTTCTGGGTATTGGGCGGCGGCTGCACGGGCGAGGCCTCGTGCAGCGTCCAGTAGTACGCCGCTTCTTCGCGCAGGGCAGCGCCGACCAGGCTGTGCTTGATCACCAGCGAAACCAGCCAGGCACCCAGCAGGATACCCAGGCTGGCCAGCACGGCTTGCAGGATGAAGGCGATACGGATCTTGCGCGGCAGGCCGTGCGGCATTGCGATGTCCCGGTCAGAGCGCTGCGATTATAGGCAGCGCGCTGTGCCGTGATCGTGCATGGACGATGACGACCGGGCATCCGGAACGTTCACCCCTTCCCTGCCGACCACAGCCGTGCCGGTTCTGCTGCACCACCGGCACGACGTCGATCAGGCCATCGGCTGGGCGATATCGGCGATGCGATAGCCCGCGCTCTGCACGGTGTGCAGCAGCGGCCGATCGAACGGCTTGTCGATGATCTTGCGCAGGTTGTACAGGTGGCTGCGCAACGTGTCCGAATCAGGCAGGCCGTTGCCCCAGATTTCGCGCTCGATTTCCTGGCGGGTGACCACACGCGGCGATTCGCGCATCAGGATGGTCAGCAGGCGCAGGCCGATCGGCGACAGCTGCAGCTCGGTGCCGGCACGCGTGGCACGCATGCTGACCGGATCGAGAACCAGGTCGGCGACCTTGAGCACTTCCGAACCGACCTGGCGACGTTCACGGCGGATCAGCGCGCGCAGGCGGGCTTCCAGTTCCTGGATCGCGAACGGCTTGGTCAGGTAATCATCGGCACCAAAACCAAGGCCGGTGAGCTTGTCATCCAGCGTGTCACGCGCGGTCAGCATCAGCACCGGGGTCGACTTGCGCGCGTCGTTGCGCAGCCGGCGGCACACTTCGATGCCATCCAGTCGCGGCAGCATCAGGTCCAGCACGACCACGTCGTAGCTGTTCTCGGCAGCCAGACGGTAGCCGTCCAGGCCATCCTGCGCATAGTCCACCTCGAAGCCACGGCCTTCCAGGTACTCCCCGATCATCTCGGAGATGTTGCGGTTGTCTTCGACTACCAGCACCAAGCCGGAAGTCTCCTTCGTCTGACGCATGAGAATCCCTTTTTCTTCAGCTTTGTGAAACATGCCCGATCGACGGTGCACGCGATGTGAAGTTGCGTCAATGAAAAGAAGATGGCGTGCTCACAGCAGCGGTTTCAGCAGCGGCCATACGTTGTCCAGCACTTTCGGCTGCGCCTGCGCGGTCGGGTGCAGGCCATCGGCCTGCATCAAGCCCGGCTGCAGGGCCACGCCTTCCAGCAGGAACGGCAGCAACGGTACCTTGTACTGGGTGGCCAGGGCCCGGTACGCCGCCGCCAGGCGCTGGCGGTAGCCGGGCCCATAGTTGGGCGGCACGTCGATGCCCAGCAGCAGCACCTTGGCACCGGCCTTCTGGCTGGCCTGCACCATTTTTTCCAGGTTGCCCTGCACCTGCGCCGGGGTCAGGCCGCGCAGCGCATCGTTGCCGCCGAGGGCGATCACCACCACCGTAGGCTTCTCCCGCGCGAGCAGGCCCGGCAGCCGGGTCAGCGCGCCGGCGGTGGTTTCCCCGCTCATGCTGGCGTTGACGATGCGCGGCGGAGTTTTCGACTGCTGCCTGACCCGCTGCTGCAGCAGGCTGACCCAGCCTGCGTCGGCCGGGATATTGTGGGCGGCACTGAGGCTGTCACCGAGCACCAGCACGGTACCGGTGGCCGGACCTTTGGCACACGCCAGTGCCGGCAACAGCAGCAACCCTAGCAACCCTAGCAACAGCACCATCATTGCGCCGGCTTGCCGGCTCCATCCCGTCTTGTGCATTGGAGTCTCCTCATCGACAGCCTGTCCCCCCGCAGCGCGCCCGTCGCCATCGCCGTCGACCAGGTCGGCAAATCCGTGCATGGCCCGGAGGGTGAAGTCCACATACTGGACAACATCACCCTGACCGTCCATGAAGGCACCAGCGTGGCCATCGTCGGCGCCTCCGGTTCCGGCAAGACCACCCTGCTCGGCCTGCTGGCCGGGCTGGACCTGCCCAGCCGCGGCCGCATCACGCTGGCGGGCCAGGATCTGACGGCATTGGACGAAGAAGCCCGTGCACAGCTTCGCGCGCGCGACGTCGGTTTCGTGTTCCAGAGCTTCCACCTGCTGCCGGCGCTGACGGCGGCCGAGAACATCGCGCTGCCGCTGGAACTGGCCGGGCGCGAGGACCGCACGCGGGTGGATGAGGTGCTGGCTGCGGTAGGGCTCTCGCACCGCGCCCGCCACTATCCGCGGCAGTTGTCCGGCGGCGAGCAGCAGCGTGTGGCCCTCGCCCGCGCGTTCGTCAGCCGCCCGCGCATCCTGTTCGCCGATGAGCCCACCGGCTCGCTGGACCAGGCCACCGGCCAGCACATCAGCGATCTGCTGTTCGAACTCAATGCCGGCAGCGGTACCACGCTGGTGCTGGTCACCCACGACCTGCACCTGGCGCAGCGCTGCCAGTACATCCATCGCATCGACAACGGCCGCCTGCAGCCGGTGGAACATGGAGTGGACGCATGAACCTGCTGCGGCATGCGTGGCGCGCACTGCGCCGCGAAGCCCTGGCCGGTGACCTGCTGACCGTCTTTGCTGCCCTGGTACTGGGCGTGGCGGTGATGACGGCGGTGGGCACGCTGGTCAACCGGGTCAACCTGGCCCTGACCGGTAGCGCCGCGGAAATGCTCGGCGGCGATCTCGGCGTGGCCGGCCGCGATGACCCGCCTGCGGCATTCGCCGACGAGGCGCAGCGACGCGGCCTGGCGCACACGCGGCTGGCCAGCTTCGGCAGCGTGCTGTTCCAGGGCGATGCCAGCCAGATGGCCAGCATCAAGGCCGTGGAAGCAGGCTACCCGCTGCGTGGTGCGCTTCGTGTGCGCGCCACGCCCGGCGGCGCGCTGATCGCCGATGCCGGGATGCCGGCCAAGGGCCAGGCCTATGCCGATCCACGGCTGCTGCAGGCGCTGGGCCTGAAGGCCGGCGACGATCTGGAATTCGGTGCGGGCACGCTGCGCATTGCCGGCATCATCGAATCCGAACCGGATGCCGGCGGCGACCTGCTGACGCTGTCGCCGACCCTGTTGGTCAACCGCGCCGATGTGGAAGACACCGGCCTGCTCGGCCCCGGCAGCCGTATCAACTACCGGCTGATGTTCGCCGGCCCGGCCACCGATATCGCTGCATTCCGGCAATGGCTGCTGCCGCAGGTGAAAGGCATGCGCCTGCTCAGCGTGAACGATACCCAGCGCGGGGTGCGCCAGGCCTTCGACCTGGCCGGTCGTTTCCTCGGTCTGAGCGCACTGCTGGCGGTACTGCTGGCCGGCGTGGCCACCGCACTGGCGGCCAACCGGTTCGCCCTGCGTCGTATCGACCAGGTGGCGATCCTGCGCTGCCTGGGCGCACGCCAGCGCGACATCCTGGCTGGCCTGGCCCTGCAGCTGCTGATGCTGGCGGTGCCGGCGTGCGCGATCGGCATCGGCCTGGGCATGGCGGCGCAGGAAGGACTGGTGCAGGTGCTGGGCAGCCTGGTGCCGCAACGCCTGCCGCTGCCCGAAGCGATGCCTGCGCTGACCGGCGCGGGGATTGGCCTGTTGCTGCTGTTCGGCTTCGGACTGCCGCCGCTGCTGCGCCTGCGTGGCGTGCCGCCGATGCGCGTGCTCAACCGCTCGTTCGCCGCCTTGCCGCCTGCTTCGCTGCTGGCCTATGTGGCCGCACTGGCCGCCAGCCTGGTACTGGCGGTGCAGGTCACCGGCGATCTGAAGCTGGCCCTGTGGGTGCTGGGTGGGCTGGCCGGGCTGGCGGTCGCCGCAGGCGTGGTCGGGTTCCTGCTGCTGCAGCTGCTGCGTGGCCTGCAGCACCGCCTGCACGGCAACTGGCGATTGGGCCTGGCGGCGCTGACACGGCGGCGGATGCTGGCGGTGATGCAGCTGGTGGGGCTGTCTCTGTCGCTGTGCGCCCTGCTGTTGCTGGCGGTGATCGGCCCCGGCCTGCTGCAGCAGTGGCGCGAGCGCCTCCCCGCGGACACGCCGAACTACTTTCTGATCAACATCCAGCCCGAGCAGCGCGACAGCGTGCTGGCCGCACTGCAGGGCCTGGGTGCGGATGATGCCAGCATCGAACCGATGGCCACCGGCCGCCTGATCGCAATCAACGGCAAACCACCGCTGCGGGTGGACCGCACGCCGGCCGACGATACCCAGCCGCAGGGCGAAGGACAGCGCGACGACGATGACGAGAACCGGCCACTGAACTTCAGTTGGCGCAGCACGTTCCCGCCGGCCAACACACTGGTCAACGGCACGTTCTGGAAACCGGACAGCACCGCCGCCGAGGCATCCGTGGAGATCGGCTGGGCCAAGCGCTATGGCGTGTACCCGGGCGACCGCATCACCATCGCGGTGGGCGAACAGGAGCGCGAGTTCAGCGTGACCAGCGTGCGCAAGGCCGACTGGAACACCTTCCGGCCGAACTTCTTCGTGCTGTTGAACCCGAATGCGGTGGGCGATACGCCGCACAACCTGCTGTCGGCGTTCCACCTGCCGGCGGGACAGGCGGCGGGTCTCGGGGCCCTGGTGCGCGCGCAGCCGAACCTGTCGCTGCTGGACGTGGATGCGGTGATCTCGCAGGTGCGCGATGTGATGGAACGGGTGGCGCAGGCGGTGCAGCTGGTGATGGTGTTCAGCCTGCTGGCCGGCGTGCTGGTGCTGCTGGCGGCACTGCAGGCGACGGCTGGCGAGCGCCGCTATGACAGCGCGGTGCTGCGTACGCTGGGTGCAACGCGGCGCCAGCTGCGTGGCGCGGTACTGGTCGAGTTCGGTGCGCTGGGCGCGTTGGCGGCGCTGTTGGCGGTAGGCGCGGCAGCGGTGATCGGCGTTGCGGTGTCGCAGAAGGTGTTCGAGCTGCCGCTGCTGCCGCCGTGGCCGGGCCTGCTGCTGGGTGGGCTGCTCGGTATTGCGCTGAGCCTGCTGGCCGGCTGGTTGGGCACCCGGCGGATCCTGCACACGCCGCCGGCATTGGCGCTGCGGGAGGCCTGACACCGTTGTGAAAGCAAAGGCATCCACGCATGGCGTGGATCTACCAGCGATAGCCCCAGTAGATCCACGCCATGCGTGGATTCGGGTCACGACGCCTGTTGTTGCGCCCAGGCCAGGGCCGTGCCCATCGCGCGCTGCATGCCCGGCAACGTTATGAACAGGCAGAGCTCGTCCTTTTCGTCGTTGTCTCTCACCCGCTTATGGACTTCGCTGTATTCAGGCGAACTATCGAAAATGACGATACGGACGATGTTGCCGCTGGGCAGGTGCTTGGCGGAGAAGATCGGATTGGCGTCGCGGAACTTCGTACCATCAACAAAGAAAGTGTTGTAGTGCGGTCTGCGGAAGTCCTCCCGGCTCAGCCCAGCGGCGCGGATGCCGGCGTCGAAGTGATCAAGGAAATACTGTTCGAGACGGTCGTAGGTTATCGGGTTGGCCAGGTAGTCATCGAACATCGGGAGGTCTGGCACGATCACCCTCATCACTCTCTGCCTTCGGACACTGGAATCGCAAAGACACGGACGACGTCGTGGCCTGGGGGACCATCAGTGCGGCTTTCGCAGAAGCGAAAGCCCGCGAGCGTGCCTGCATCTTCGAACACGGAGCGCACCAGCGCGATTTCCGCTGAGGTGATCGTGCCGCACTCGCGCAGAAGGCGGTTCCCCAACGCAACCCCTTCGGCGCCTGGGTAGTAGAAGACGCTGGGAAGCAGAACGCCCTCCTCCGCATGCAGCTCGAAGTCGGTAAAGCTCAATGCGAAGAACATCTCCGGGCCCGTCCAACCGCGCGCCCTGCCAGCAATACGCACGGTTGAAAGCACGTGGCTGCAGAGACTGAGCAGATAGGCGGATGTCCATCGAGGTCCCAATCGCTCCAGTAAGTCCTGGATCCGACTCAGGCGCGAAACAAGCGGCACCTCCTCGAAGTCATCGATTTCGAGGAAGAAGCTCTCGATGTCATCGCACGCTTCGCCGGGCAGCAGCTGACTGCAGAGAGTGGAGAGTTTCATCGACGGGGGAAGATCGTGGACAGCATGGGCTGCCCATCCTATCGCGTGCCCGCCTCTCGCAGAAATGCGCGAAAAATCGTGGTGAAACGCGTCATAGCCAGGCGCATTCGGCGCCAAACAACGCGGCACGACGCGTGGATGCCGGGTGCAATCACCGTCGGAGAGCGTGCCGAGCAAGCTCGGCACCCACCAGTGCAGTGCACGTCCGGCACCCTGCGCGCCGATCAACCTTCCTTCGGCGCCTTTTCCACGTACTTGGCGAAAACTTCGTCGATCTGGGTGTCCTTCACCTTCTTGCCGGCCTGCACGTCTTCGGCCTGAGTGAACAGCGGGATGATCATCGCCATGCCGTCGAGCTTGGTCTTCAGGTGCACGCCCGGGGCCTGGGTCAGGAAGCCGTCCCAACGCTGGCGCACCTTGCTCCAGTAGCCGGCAGTGGCCTTCCAGTAATCACGCGCCGGGGTGAAGTCGACCTCGGTGGTCCTGATGTAGTCGTTGAAGCCGAATTCGCGGGCGATTTCGACCTGGCTGCCATCAGCGTTGCGCTGCACCTTGGTGTTGAACTGCTCGTGGGTCCAGCCGTTCGGGGTGAGCGTGTGGCGGTTGACCACGGCCAGCGCGTTGTAATCGCTGCGCTTGGTGTACTCACGCCGCGGCAGCGGGCGCCAGCTGATGTCGCTGGTCCAGGTCGGCACGTTGTTGCCGTAGGTCCACGTGCCGGTGCCGCAGTAGCGCGGTGCATCGCTGACTTCGTACACGCACTGGGTCCAGGCGCCCTGGTTGGTCGCCGCCGGAATCGTGCGCACCTGCCAGGTCTGGTCGGCGCTGAACTCGAAACGGTTCGGCGCTTCGTACACCCAGTCCTGACGCCAGTGCTTGGTCACATGGCCGCTCTTCTCGTCCAGCAGCAGGTGCTGCAGCACGATGCGCTTCGGGCTGTCCTCGACCACGATCACCACTTCGTTGCCGCCGCTGCGCATGGCCGGTGCGCGCTCGTAGCCCGGCTTCAGCAGCACCGTCTCATCGAAGGCAAAATCCACCGTGTACTCACCCTGCATGGCCAGGATGCTGTCGTGGTCGCGGGCGATGGCGGAGGGCTGCGCGTCGGCGGCGCCACTGGCGGCGAGCAGCACCATCACGCTGGCTGTCTGGAACTTCATCGGGTCTTCCTTCGGGGTTGCAGGTTTCGTGGAAAGGCCATCCTGGCCAGCAGGCGATCCATCGCAATCAGGTCACAGGCGGACCAGCGGCAGGTCGCCGGGAGCGCGCGCGGCAGGGCGGCGTGCGGCATCGGCACAACAACAATCGTCGATCGCCAGTTCGCCTTCGGCGCCTTCGATGCGCGCGATCCGGCGCGCGGTGGCGGCTCCCAGCGACGACAACGTGGACAGGCTGGCAGCGAGCGTGCGGCCTTCGTCGGCGGCGTGCAGGCGCAGCGTGCACAGGCGCCAGCGTTGGCCGCCCAGGTGCCCGGCCAGGCGCCGCCACAGGCGCTCGCCGACGCTGGCGTCGCTGTCGTGTTCCGGGCCTGGCGGCAGCGTCGCCACCAGCCGGTCCCAGGCCAGGAAATCGCTGTCCGGCAACAGGTACAGGCGCCACACGCAGCGGCCGCGCGCATCGAGGAAGCACAGGCTTTCGCGCAGGCCCTCGCTGTCCACGCCCTGGCAGGCATGCACCGATACCGCCTGGCGCCAACCGCCCAGCTCGTTGCCATCGGCGTGGTACAGGCACAACACGGTGCCGAGCGCTGCCAGCTGTGCCGGCGCAGGCCAGGCCCGCAGCGACGAACGCGACAGGGAGGACGGCAGGCGACGTGCAGACAGGGCTCGGCTCATGGGATCACCAGGACACGGCAAGGCTGGCCGACAGAGTGCGGCCGGGGCTGGTATAGCGGTCCAGAACGGTGCTGCTGGCCGACAGGGTCGAGCCGACGTTGGACCAGTCGATGTAACGCTTGTCACCCAGGTTGAAGACACCGACGTTGAAGGTGGCGCCCGGGGCGAAGTTCCAGTGCGCCATCAGATCGGCCACGCCGTAGCCGGCCGGTCGATAGATGCTGGCCGAGGCCACGCGGTCCTTGCGCTTGACGAAGGTACCGGCCAGTTCGACGCCCCAGGAGTCGGTGTCGTACATCAGGCCGACGGTGCCGCGCATCGGATCGACCGAATCCAGCGGCACATCGGCGGTCTTGTTGTCGCCGCGCGACCACGCCACCGCACTGCGCAGCGCCCAACCCTGCAGCGCCGGGCTGATCTGGCCGAAGTCGACCCCGGCCTTCAGTTCGGCACCGTAGATGCGTGCGTCGGCGATGTTGCGCGACTGGAACACCATCAAGCCCTGCGCGTTGGTGCCCACCAGCGTCTGCGACTCGATGAAGTCCTTGTAGTCGTTGTAGTAGCCGCTCAGGCTCACGTACGCCGCCGGCGACAGGAAGCGCATGCCCAGTTCGACGCCGTCGCTGGTTTCCGGCTTCAGGTCCGGATTGGGAATGGCGGTGTAGCCGAAAGCGAAGTTGGTGAAACCGAGGTTGACGTCGTTGTAGGGCGGCGAGCGGAAGCCACGCGAGTAACCGGCAAACAGCGACCACGCGTCGGTGAAGCGATAGACCAGGCCGAACTTCGGCGACACGCTGGTCTTCTTCAGCTCCGACACGGCCACGCCGGGGTTGTCCTCGGCGAAGATGCTGTCCACGTCCGGCTTCAGTTCGTAGCGGTCCACGCGCACGCCCGGCACCAGCGACAGCTTGCCGTCGGCCAGGCGCATTTCATCCTGCGCGTACAGGCCCAGCTCGGTGGTCTTGCTGATCGGGAAATCGCGCACCGGGAACGCGTCGGGCAGGATCGTCGTGCTGACCACGCCACGGTTGCTGACCTGGTAGCCATCGCGCTTCTGGCGGATCTCGGTGCGGGCGCCATCGAAGCCATAGGTCAGCGCGTGTTCGACACTGCCGGTGCTGAAGGCCTTGTTGAACACCGCCTGCAGGCCATACACGCGCTGGTCGAAACTGAACTCACGATGGCGGCGGCTGCCATTGGCGCGCGCTTCATCGGTACGCTGCGTGGTTTCGCTGTCCTGCGTGTAGACCTGCCAGTGCAGGCTGTCGGCGAAGCCCTTGTCCAGCGCATCCATCTCGTGGGCGAAGGACACGCGGGTGCGGTTCTGCGTGTCGCGCGCCTTCATGCCGGTGGTGGTGGTGCGGTCGATCGAGGACAGCACGTTGGTATCTGTGTTGTCTTCGTTGCCTTCCACGGTCAGGCGGAAACGCTGGTCGTCGCTGGGCGCATAGACCAGCTTGGCCAGGCCGCTGCGACCATCGCGGTCCTGCGGGTTGGCCGCGGTGCGCGTGTTGTCGCTGCTGCGCACATCGCCCTTGTTGTCGGTTTCCTGGCCCTGGCGGTGGTTGATGTTGACCATGCCGCTCCAGTGTTCGCCGCCGAAGGCGCTGGTGACGCCGCCGAGCAGGCCTTTCCACTCGCCGTCGTAGCCGAACTTCAGGCCGACGTAGCTGTCCTTGCCATCCTTGAGGTAATCGCCCGGGTCCTTGGTGACGAAGGCAACCACGCCACCGAGTGCGTCCGAGCCGTACAGCGAGCTGGCCGGTCCGCGCACGATCTCCACGCGCTTGAGCGTGTCCAGGTCGGTGAAGTTGCGGTTGGCGTTGGAGAACGAGCCGATGTTGAAGCTGGTCGGCATGGCGATGCCGTCGGTCTGGATGCGCACACGGTTGCCGTCCAGGCCGCGGATGCGGATGCTGCCGATACCGAAGCGGGTGGCGCTGCGGCTGACCGACAGGCCCGGCTCGTAGCGCACCAGATCCTTGATGTCCTGCACCAGCTGCCGGTCCATCTGCTCGCGGTCGATCACATCGACGGTGGCAGCGACATCGCTGACCGCACGTTCGGTACGGGTGGCGGTGACCTGCACGCGATCGAACTCGCGCGCGTCGGGCGCGGCGTCGGCAGCAGCATGGGCGGACAGCGGCAGGGCCATCCACAGGGCAATGGAAAGGGCAGTCGGGCGGGTCATCGGCATCGTTCGGTCAGGCAGGGGAACCCCCGGCCACCGCCACGCCAAGCAGGCATGAACGGTAGACCGAGGGGGAGAGAGCAGGAGCGGACGGGTCGCCCACCCTGCCGGCGCGGCCGACAGGAGGGAGGGAGGCGGGCGACCAGACCGCGTTACTTGGTCAGGATCAGCTTGTCGTTGCTGGTATGACGCAGACGGTAGAAACGGTCACCGTGCTGGATCAGGATTTCACGACGGCCCTTGAGCAGGGCTTCGCTGTCGATGACCTCTTCCGGCGGCACGACACGAACCGGGCGGTCGCGGAGGGTCAGCGTTTCGGGGCGCAGCAGTACAGGTTGAGCATTCATGAGCATCTGGACTCGTGCGAGGGACGAATTAAATGATAATGATTCTCAGTTGACAATCAACAATCATTCTCAACTTAATTGATGTAATTAATGATCGAAATTAAAAATTCGATAGATCTCATCTATTGAAATGAGCCGAACTGGGCGAGGTAAGGCCGGCCGAGCGTGGGCTCGGCCCTACAACCTGTCCTCGGCCCTCAGGCGAATACGGCTTCCACCTGCGCCCAGCCGGCATCGTCCACCTGCGCCAGTACGTCCAGCGCCTGCAGGTTCTGCAGCAGCTGGCTGACCCGGCTGGCGCCGAGGATCACGCTGGAGACGTTGGGGTTGCGCAGGCACCAGGCGATGGCCAGGCTGGCCGGGGCATGGCCCAGCTCGCGGGCCACGGCACTGAAGCGACGCACCCGGGCCAGGCGCTCGTCGGCGTTGTCGCCCAGCACCAGGTCCTGCAACCAGCCCATGCCTTCGCGGCCCAGCCGCGCATCGGCCGGCACGCCGTCGTCGTACTTGCCGCTCAGCAGGCCCGAGGCCAGCGGCGAGAAGATCGTGGTACCCAGCCCGGCGGTGGCATACAGCGGCGCGTACTCCACTTCCACCCGCTCCCGGTGCAGCAGGTTGTACTGCGGCTGCTCCATCGACGGCGCCTGCAGGTTATGGCGCGCGGCGATGTCCACCGCTTGCTGGATCTGGTTGGCCGACCATTCCGAGGTGCCCCAGTACAGCACCTTGCCCTGCCGGACCAGGGTATCCATGGCATGCACCGTCTCAGCGATCGGGGCGTCCGGATCCGGGCGATGACAATAATAAAGGTCCAGGTAGTCCACCCGCAGGCGCTTGAGCGCGGCGTGGCAGGCGTCGGTCACGTGCTTGCGCGACAGGCCGCGCTGGGTCGGCCGCGGGTCCTTGGCACTGCCGAAGAACACCTTGCTGGACACGCAGAAGCCATCACGCGGCAGCCGCAGGTCGGCCATCACATCGCCCATCACCTGCTCGGCGCGGCCGTTGGCATAGCCCTCGGCGTTGTCGAAGAAGTTGATGCCATGATCCCAGGCCGCCGCCACCAGGTTGCGCGCCTCATCGCGTGGCACCTGGTCGCCGAAGGTCACCCAGGCGCCGAAGGACAGGGCGGACATCGGCAGGCCGGTGGAGCCAAGGCGACGGTAGAGCATGCGATTCTCCTGCTGCGGGCCCGCATTCGGACCGGGATCAAGCCACCATTCTACCTGTCCCGGCAGGCGCAACCCCTTGCTGTTGCTGGCCTGATCGGAGCCGATGGCCGCGCGCAGACCGCTTTTCCTTGCTCCGGCCCCTGCCCTGCACTAGGCTTCCCGTTTTTCGCGACGCCCCAGGGGAGTCACTCAGATGGTCGAAGGTTTGGGCAGGATCGGCTTCGGCCTGTTCGGTTTGGCGGTGCTGATCGGCATCACCTGGCTGTTTTCCAACAACAAGCGCGCGGTGGACTGGAAGCTGGTCGCCACCGGCATCACCCTGCAGATCGCCTTTGCGGCACTGGTGATCCTGGTACCGGGCGGGCGCGACGTATTCGATGCGCTGGGCCAGGGCTTCGTGAAGGTGCTGAGCTTCGTCAACGAGGGCTCAAGCTTCATCTTCGGCTCGTTGATGGACGTCAAGAACTACGGTTTCATCTTCGCCTTCCAGGTGCTGCCGACGATCATCTTCTTCTCGGCGCTGATGGGGGTCATGTACCACCTCAACGTCATGCAGGCGATCGTGCGGGTGATGGCCTGGTCGATCACCAAGGTGATGCGCGTGTCCGGTGCGGAAACCACCAGCGTCTGCGCCAGCGTGTTCATCGGCCAGACCGAGGCACCGCTGACGGTGCGTCCGTACATCGCCAAGATGACCCAGTCCGAGCTGCTGACGATGATGATCGGCGGCATGGCCCATATCGCCGGCGGCGTGCTTGCCGCGTACGTGGGCATGCTCGGCGGCGGCGATCCGGTGCAGCAGGCGTTCTACGCCAAGCATCTGCTGGCGGCCAGCATCATGGCGGCCCCGGCCACCCTGGTCGTGGCCAAGCTGCTGATTCCGGAAACCGGCACCCCGCTGACCCGCGGCACGGTCAAGATGGAAGTGGAGAAGACCTCCAGCAACATCATCGACGCGGCCGCTGCCGGCGCCGGTGACGGCCTGAAGCTGGCACTGAACATCGGTGCGATGCTGCTGGCCTTCATCGCCCTGATCGCCCTGCTCAATGCGCCGCTGACCTGGATTGGTGAAGTCACCGGCCTGGCGGCTGCGATCGGCAAGCCGACCGACCTGTCGACCATCTTCGGCTATGTGCTGGCGCCG
Organism: Stenotrophomonas sp. YIM B13575; assembly: GCF_042787595.1. Lineage (NCBI taxonomy): Bacteria > Pseudomonadati > Pseudomonadota > Gammaproteobacteria > Lysobacterales > Lysobacteraceae > Stenotrophomonas > Stenotrophomonas sp. YIM B13575. Next base: position 13,864 of record NZ_JBHZOP010000143.1, read on the forward strand.
ATTGCCTGGGTGATCGGTACCCCGTGGGCCGACGCCACCACCGTCGGCTCGCTGATCGGCCAGAAGGTCGTGATCAACGAGTTCGTCGCTTACACCGAACTGTCGAAGATCGTGAATGGCCAGGTGCCGGGCATGAGCCTGTCCGACGAAGGTCGCCTGATCGCCACCTACGCGCTGTGCGGCTTCGCCAATTTCAGCTCGATCGCGATCCAGATCGGCGGCATCGGCGGGTTGGCACCGGAGCGACGCCACGATCTGGCCAAGTTCGGCCTGCGCGCGGTGCTGGGCGGTACCATCGCCACCTTCATGACGGCTACCATCGCCGGCGTGCTGACGCATTTCAGCTGAACCCTTGTTTGAGAATAGATTCCCTATGAGCAGCAGTGTCGTTGTCGTCGGTTCCTTCAATGTCGATCACGTGTGGCGGTGCGAGTCGCTGCCGGCGCCGGGTGCGACCATTGCCGGCCGCTACAGCACCGGTCCGGGTGGCAAGGGCTTCAACCAGGCCGTTGCCGCCTGCCGCGCCGGCGCTGACACCAGCTTCCTGTGTGCGCTGGGCGACGATGCGGGTGGTGCCACCGCCCGTGACCTGGCCGCGCAGGATGGTTTCGCGCTGATCGCCGAAGCCAGCAGCGAGCCGACCGGCACCGCCGGCATCTACGTTGATGCCCGTGGCCGCAACACCATCGTCATCGGCCCGGGCGCCAACGCGGCGCTGAGCACCGACTTCGTGCAGCAACAGGAGGCCCTGCTGACCGGCGCCAAGGTAGTGCTGGTGCAGCTGGAATCGCCGGTGCAGACCATCGAAGCGGCGCTGGCCGTGGCCCGCGAGGCCGGTGTCACCACCGTGCTCAACACCGCACCGGCCGACGCTCCCTCGACCATCGGCCTGCTCAAGCTGGCCGACGTGATCACCCCGAACGAGACCGAGTTCGCTGCCCTGCTCGGCCGTCATGTCGGCGAGCGCGTGGATGCCAACGACGTTGCCGCGCTGGACGGCGCCAGCCTGCATGCGCTGTGCCGCAAGCTGGTCGGCAACGGCACGGTGGTGGTGACCCTGGGTTCGGTGGGCGTGTTCGTGTCGCATGCCGACGAGCACCTGCGTGGCGACACCCAGCCGTATTACCGCGTGGGTGCCGAACAGGTGCAGGCGATCGACACCACCGGCGCCGGCGATGCCTTCAACGGTGCGCTGGTGGCCTCGCTCGCCCAGGTGCCGGACGCTCCGTTCGCCCGCCACGTGCGCTTCGCCAACCAGTTCGCCGGTCGTTCGACCGAGAAGGAAGGCGCGGCGGCGGCAATGCCGCGCTTCACCCCGGCCGATGCCGAAGTGAAGTAGATCCACGCCATGCGTGGATAAGAGGCCCGGGCATGCAGATGCCCGGGCCTTTTCACGTTCATGGACAAGGCCCCATCCACGCATGGCGTGGATCTACCGGGATGCGGGGCGCGACGGCCCCATCCACGCATGGCGTGGATCTACCGGGATGCGGGGCGCGACGGCCTCATCCACGCGTGGCGTGGATCTACCGGGACGCTGGGCGCGACGGCCTCATCCACGCGTGGCGTGGATCTACCGGGACGCGGGGCGCGACGGCCCCGTCCGAGCGGGTCGGGCCCGTAGTAGATCCACGCCATGCGTGGATGCGCGCTGCCGGTACACCCAGCCGCCCACCATCACCCGCCCTTGGGGGCGACGGAAGCAACCGTCAAGCATCTGTTGATGCCCGTGCGGCATGAGGTCGGTCCGGATCGGCCTGAACCGGCAGGCCGGCAACCCCGCCGGGGCGCCGGCCGCGCCCTACAATGGGCGCATGCAGATCGGCCCGTACTCCATTGCCCCCAACGTCGTGCTGGCGCCCATGGCCGGCGTCACCGACAAGCCCTTCCGCCTGCTGTGCAAACGGCTGGGCGCAGGTCTGGCCGCCTCGGAAATGACCATCAGCGACCCGCGCTTCTGGAACACGCGCAAGTCGATCCACCGCATGGACCATGCCGGTGAACCGGCGCCGATCAGCGTGCAGATCGCCGGTACCGAGCCGCAGCAGCTGGCCGAGGCGGCGCGTTACAACGTCGACCATGGCGCGCAGATCATCGACATCAACATGGGCTGCCCGGCCAAGAAGGTGTGCAACGCCTGGGCGGGCTCTGCGCTGATGCGCGACGAGCAGCTGGTCGCGCGCATCCTGGAAGCCGTGGTCAACGCGGTGGACGTGCCGGTGACGCTGAAGATCCGCACCGGCTGGGACTGCGACCACCGCAACGGCCCGGTCATCGCCCGCATCGCCGAGGCCAGTGGCATCGCCGCCCTGGCCGTGCACGGCCGTACCCGCGACCAGCACTACACCGGCCAGGCCGAGTACGCCACGATCGGCGAGATCAAGGCCGCGTTGCGCATCCCGGTGATCGCCAACGGCGATATTGATTCGCCGCAGAAGGCCGCCTTCGTCCTGCAGCAGACCGGCGTGGACGCGGTGATGATCGGCCGCTCCGCACAGGGCCGGCCGTGGATCTTCCGCGAGGTGGCGCATTACCTGGCCACCGGCGAGGAACTGCCGCCGCCGTCGCTGGACGAAGTGCGCGACATCCTGCTCGGCCACCTGCACGCACTGCACGATTTCTATGGCGAACCGCAGGGCGTGCGCATCGCGCGCAAGCACCTGGGCTGGTACGCCAAGGACCGGCCGGAGAATGCCGCGTTCCGCGCGGTGGTCAACCGTGCTGAGGATCCGGCCAGCCAGATCGCGCTGACCACCGACTATTTCGACCGCCTGATCGCCGGGGAACCGGCGATGTCTTCTGCTGCCTGAGCCCGCCATCATGACTCCGCCGATTTCTTCCCCGACCTACCTGCACGGGTTCTCCGGCACCGAGCAGCAGCGCCTGATGACCCAGGCGCGCCTGCTGGAATCGAGCATCTTCGGCCAGATCGATTACAGCGGCGCAAAGCGTCTGCTGGAAGTCGGCAGCGGCGTGGGTGCACAGACCGAGATCCTGCTGCGCCGCTTCCCCGAGCTGCACGTGACCGGCGTGGACCTGAGCGAGACCCAGCTGGAAACCGCACGCGAAAATCTGGCGCGCACGCCGTGGTGCAGCGACCGTTACACGCTGCAGCAGGCCGATGCCGGCGAACTGCCATTCGAGGCGCGTACCTTCGATGCGGCCTTCCTGTGCTGGGTACTGGAACACGTGCCCTCGCCCGCGCGCGTGCTGAGTGAAGTACGCCGCGTACTCGCCCCGGGCTCGCCGGTGTACATCACCGAGGTGATGAATGCCTCGTTCCTGCTTGATCCGTATTCGCCGCATATCTGGCGCTACTGGATGGCCTTCAACGATTTCCAGTACGACCATGGCGGCGACCCGTTCGTCGGCGCCAAGCTGGGCAATCTGCTGCTGGCCGGCGGCTTCCGCGATGTGCACACCGAGATCAAGACCATCCACCTGGACAACCGCGAACCGGCACGTCGCAAGACGATGATCGCGTTCTGGGAACAGCTGCTGCTGTCGGCGGCCGACCAGCTGCTGCAGGCCGGCACGGTGGATGAAGCGACGGTAGAGGGCATGCGCCGCGAGTTCCGGCTGGTGCAGAACGATCCGAACGCGGTGTTCTTCTATTCGTTCGTGCAGGGCCGCGCAACGGTGTATTGAGCGGCCCCGGCACTACCGTTTGAAGCAGTAGAGCCACGCCATGCGTGGCTGCCGCCGCCGATGCACACCCTATCCACGCGTGGCGTGGATCTACTGTTCGGGTTCGTGCCAGATGCGCTGCCACATGGCCGACAACCGGCGACCGGCATCGGCACGTGCGGCCGGGCTGCTGTAGTCCACCCGCAGCTGCTCGGGCACGATCGCGCGCCACTGGCCGTCAACCTGCTCGGCCACCGCGAAGTTGAAGGTGTAGTCCGGCTCCAGGCCCATGCGCAGGTCGCTCAGCACCAGCCGGCCGTCCACCACCTGCGCGCGCATGAAGCCACGGTTGAACCACTGCAGACGCTGTACTGCTGGAATTCCCGCGGCTTCGCGCAATGCCTGCACGTTGGACGGATACCCCTCGAAACGCATCGGCGCGTGGTCGGCCACCAGCGAGCGGTCACCCACCACGTAGCCATTGGGGGTCATCGCCACCACCCGCCACAACAGGGTATTGAACGGCATCGGCACCGAGAATCGCGGCGCGTCACCCAGGCCCATCGCGGCCAGGCTCTGCTGCGCGGCACGGTCGACCTGGGCCTTGGCGATCAGCCCCCAGCCCAGGTACGCACTGCTGAGCAGCAGCGCAACACCAAGCACCTTGCCCGCCCACGGCCGCGCCCGACCGAACCAGGCCAGCACGCAGCCCAGCAGCAACCACACCGTGTAGCCGGGATCGATGATGAAGACACTCGAGCCCATAGCCGGATGCGGCTGCAACGGCCACCACAGCTGCGTGCCGTACACGGTGAACGCATCCAGCACGGGGTGGGTGACCAAGGCCAGCTGGATCGCCCAGAACCAGCGCACCGGTGATTGCGCCACCCTGCCCTTGCCGAAGCGCTTGAACAACCACCAGATCAACGCCGCTACCCACGGCAGCACCAGCAGCGAATGGCTGAAGCTGCGGTGGTCGGTCATGTTCGCCACCGGGTCGGCGGCGGCAACGCCCAGCCACAGGGCGTCCAGGTCCGGCAGGGTACCGAGCGCGGCACCGGCCAACAGAGCGGCACGGCGGTGTCCGGGCGGGGCGATGGCGGCAGCGACGGCGCCGCCGAGAACGATCTGGGTCAATGAGTCCATCGGCCGATGCTAGCGGGTTGCGCGCGGTGTATGTAGAGCCGAACCCATGCTCGGCTGCGCTTCGTTCGGCGCCACGACAGCCGAGCACGGGCTCGGCTCTACAGGAGAACCACCCTGCACGCCCGTCGAGCATGGCTCGACGCTACAGGAGCGGTTTACGCCGCCTGCGACAACCGCGCCCCGGGCAGCTCGACCAGTGTCTGCCCGTTGTGGTCCAGCAGCCGCAATGCGCCGTCGTGGTCCTCGGCCAACGCGGTCAGGCTTTCCACCCAGTCGCCGTCATTGGCATAGACCAGACCGTCACGTTCGATCAGCGCGGCGCGGTGGATGTGCCCGCAGACGATGCCATCCAGGCCGCGACGGCGCACATCGTCCAGACCGGCCTGCACGAAACGCTCGATGTAGCGTTCGGCCGCACCGCTCTGGCGCTTCAGGAATTCGGACAGCGACCAGTAGCGCATCCCGAGCCGGCGCCGCACCGCGTTCAACAGATGGTTGCCGGTGAGGATGCGGTAGTACAGCCAGTCACCGAACCGCTCCTGCAGGCCACCGAAGTGGGTGACGCCGTCATAGTCGTCGCCATGCGCCACCAGCAGCCGGCGGCCATCGGCCGTGGTGTGGATCGCGCGGCGGCGCACCTGCATCGCCGGCAGCATCAGCCCACATACCTGGCGCAGCGACGCGTCGTGGTTGCCGGGGATGTAGATGATCTCGGTACCGGCGCGCCGCAGCGCGTGCAGGGCCAGGATGACCTCGCTGTGCGACTGACGCCAGTTGGCGCGCCGGTGTGCCATCCACCACAGGTCGATGATGTCGCCGACCAGGTACAGGCGCTCGCAGCGCAGCGTGCCGAGAAAACGCGCCAGCTCGGTGGCGTGGCAATGCCGCGACCCGAGATGCACATCGGAGACGAACACGGCGCGACGATGCGGTGCCAGGTTCGCCAGCGTGCTCATGCCGGCATCCCCGCATCGCGCAGGTAGCGTTTGCGCTTGTGTGGCCGGATCGCGTGCAGGTCGACTTCGATCAGGCCGTCGATCGAGTCGCTGAAATCCGGGTCGACGCCGAAGGCCAGGAACCGTGCACCGCCGGGTTCGCACAGGTCGGTGTACTGCCGGTACAAGGTGGGCACACCGGTGCCGAGCGAGGCGAGGTTGGCCTTGAGCACGTCGAAGGCGGCCGCCGCATCCAGTTCACCGAAGCACGGTGGCGCGGCGAAATACTGGAATGGCCGGTTCGATTGCACCCGCCCATCGGCCGCGCCGTAGTAGCGCTGATAATAGGCCACCAGCTGCTCGCGCGCATCGCGAGGCAAGGCCGCGCTGATCGACACCGCACCGAACAGGTAGCGGATGCCGGGCTGGCATTGCAGATAGGCGCCGATGCCCTGCCACAGATAATCCAGGCTGCGGCTGCCCCAGTAGTCGGGCACCACGAAGCTGCGGCCCAGTTCCAGGCCTTCGGCAATGCGTGGGATGGCATCGTCGGAATAGCGGAACAGCGAAGCGCTGTAGAGCCCGGCCAGGCCCCGGCGCGCCAATGCCTGCGCGCCACGCATGATCCGGTAGGCGCCGGCGATGCGCTGGGCGGTGCCGTCCCAGATCACGATGTGCTGGTAGTGCAGGTCGAAGTCGTCCAGGTCGCGACTGCGCCCCGTGCCCTCGCCCACCTGGCGGAAGGTCAGTTCGCGCAGCCGCCCCAGCTCGAGCAGCAGTGGCGAATCAGCCGCGCAGCGGGCCAGCAGGATCTGTTTGCCATCGGCGGTCTGCCCCAGCACGGTGGCGGCGGCAATCCCGGCGGCGACCTGTGCCGGCGGCACCGGC
>NZ_JBHZOP010000144.1:0-9506 GCF_042787595.1 Stenotrophomonas sp. YIM B13575
TGTGGGTTGGCAGGGGTGTGAGCCGCATGGATGCGGCGACCAAGCCTCCATGGACGGATTCACGGCGTCCCCTGCCAACCCACACCGCCCCGGCCCACCCACAGCACCACGAAGCGCCAGCGCTCTGGCCGTTGCTGTTGCTGTTGCCGTTGCACCTGCTGTTGCCTCTGCCTGCCGCAGGCATCGCCACCCGATACAATGACCATCTGCCGCAAACCGGCATCCCATCTCCAGAGCCAAAGAGTTGCCCATGTCCATCGTCCGCATGACCGACCTCGACCTCTCCGGCAAGCGCGTGCTGATCCGCCAGGATCTGAACGTGCCGATCGAGAATGGCCGCATCACCTCCGAACAGCGCATCACCGCTTCCCTGCCGACGCTCAAGCGCGCGCTGGAGCAGGGCGCGGCGGTGATGGTCACCTCGCACCTGGGCCGCCCGAAGGAAGGCGTGTGGAGCGAAGCCGATTCGCTGGCGCCGGTGGCCGAGCGCCTGTCGGTGCTGCTGGGCCGCGAAGTGCCGCTGGTGCGTGACTGGGTCGACGGCGTCGACGTGCAGCCGGGCCAGCTGGTGCTGCTGGAAAACTGCCGCATGAACGTCGGCGAGGGCAAGGACGATGAAGCCCTGTCGAAGAAGTACGCCGCCCTCTGCGATGTGTTCGTGATGGATGCGTTCGGTACCGCGCACCGTGCGCAGGCATCCACCCATGGCGTGATCCGTTTTGCCCCGGTCGCTGCCGGTGGCCCGCTGCTGATGGCCGAGCTGGATGCGCTGGCACTGGCACTGGACGCACCGGCCAAGCCGCTGCTGGCCATCGTCGCCGGCAGCAAGGTCAGCACCAAGCTGGAACTGCTGGCCAACCTGGTCGGCAAGGTCGACCAGCTGATCGTCGGTGGCGGCATCGCCAACACCTTCATCGCGGCGGCCGGCTACAAGGTCGGCAAGTCGCTGTACGAGCCGGACCTGCTGGATACCGCGAAGAAGATCGTGGCCGACGCCAAGGCGCGCGGTGCGGACATCCCGCTGCCGGTGGACGTGGTCACCGCCAAGCAGTTCCTGCCCGACGCGGTCGCCGAAGTGAAGGCCGTCGATGCGGTGGCCGAGGATGACCTGATCCTGGACATCGGCCCGCAGACCGCCGCGCAGTACGCAGAGCTGATCCAGAAGGCCGGCACCGTGGTCTGGAACGGCCCGGTCGGCGTGTTCGAGTTCGAAGCCTTCAGCAAGGGCACCGAAGCGCTGGCCCGCGCCATCGCCAGCTCGCCGGCGTTCTCCATCGCCGGTGGTGGCGACACCCTGGCCGCGGTCGACAAGTTCGACATCGCCCAGCAGGTCAGCTACATCTCCACCGGTGGCGGCGCCTTCCTGGAATTCCTGGAAGGCAAGACCCTGCCGGCCGTCGCCGCCCTGGCCGCGCGCGGCGCATGAGCGTCGACCTGCGGGTGGACGGAGAAGCGCGTGCAACGCTCTTCTTCGACATGGACGGCACGCTGATCGATTCGGAAGTGGGCATCACCACCTGCATCGCCTATGCGCTGCAGAAGATGGACCACCCGGTGCCTCCGCAGGAAACGCTGCTGGGCTGGATCGGTCCGTCGCTGCGCACCACCTTCGCGCCGCTGTTCGGGGATGCCGACCGGGTCGAGCAGGCCGTGGCCTTCTATCGCGAGCGCTTCGACGTGGAAGGCTGGCGTGAGCACACCATCTATCCGGACATCGAAACGGTGGTACGTGCGTTGCACGAACGGGGTCACCGTTTGGCCGTGGTCACCGCCAAGAACGAACCGCATGCCCGCCGCATCGTCGAGCATCTGCCGTTTGGTGATCTGTTCGAGGACGTGATCGGCTCAACGCCCGATGGCTCGCGCAGCAGCAAGCCGCAGCTGGTGGGCGAGGCGCTGCACCGCCTGCAGCTGGCGCCGGAAACCTGCTGGATGATCGGCGACCGCCGCATGGACATCGAGGGCGCACGCCACCACGGCCTGCGCAGCGTCGGCGTGCTGTGGGGCTTTGGTGGCGAGCAGGAGCTGACCGAGGCCGGTGCCGGGCAGCTGGCCCGTGATCCGGCGCAGCTGCTGGCATTGCTGGCCTGAGGTAGACGATGGCGCGCGCCGGGCCTTGCCCGGCGGCGTTTCCGCCGCCATCGACCAGCGTATGTCCGGAACATGTCCGTGCGATGTCCCGCAGAGTCAGACAGCACAAGGCTGTAACCGTATACATGGGACGTGAAGGATGTGCTAATTTCCGTCCTTTAACGGGAGAGGCCCATCCATCATGTTCGAGCGTCAGCGTCGCACCAAGATCCTTGCCACCCTCGGTCCGGCTACCGATCCGCCGGGCGTGCTGGAGGATCTGTTCCGCGCCGGCGTCAACGTGGTGCGCCTCAACTTCAGCCACGGTGACCCGTCCGGCCAGGCCAAGCGTGCCGCCGATGTGCGCGCCGCCGCGCAGCGTGTGGGCGTGGAAGTGGGCATCCTGGCCGACCTGCCGGGCCCGAAGATCCGCATCGAGCGCTTCGCCGAAGGCAAGGTGCATCTCAAGGCCGGCGACCGTTTCGACCTGATCGCCAGCACCAATGCCGGCCCCGGCGATGCCACCCAGGTGGGCGTGAGCTACCTCGGCCTGCCGCAGGACGTGACCGCCGGTGACGTGCTGCTGCTCGACGATGGCCTGATGCAGCTGCAGGTGGTGGAAGTGCAGGGCGAGCGCATCATCAACACCGTGCTCAATGACGGTCCGTTGTCTGATCGCAAGGGCCTGAACAAGCAGGGCGGTGGCCTGTCGCTGGGCGCGCTGACCGAGCGCGACAAGGAACTGATCGGCATCGTCGCCAAGATCGGCGTGGACTTCATCGCCGTGTCGTTCTGCCGCAACGCGCAGGACATGAATGATGCACGCGAGATCGCCGAATCGCACGGCTGCTACGCCGCGCTGGTGTCGAAGATCGAGCGCACCGAAGCCATCGAGAACCTGGAAGAGATCGTCGACGCCAGTGACGTGGTGATGGTGGCGCGTGGTGACCTGGGCGTGGAAATCGGCGATGCCGAGCTGCCGGGCCTGCAGAAGAAGATCATCAAGGCCTCGCTGGCGCAGAACAAGGTGGTGATCACCGCCACGCAGATGCTGCAGTCGATGGTCGAAAGCCCGATCCCGACCCGCGCCGAAGTGCTGGACGTGGCCAACTCGGTCATCGACGGTACCGATGCGGTGATGCTGTCGGCCGAAACCGCCGCCGGTGCGTATCCGGTCAAGGCGGTCGAAGCGATGGCGCGCATCTGCCTGGGCGCCGAGCGCCAGTTCCAGACCGAGACCGACTTCGGCGCCTCGCCGCGCAACCTGGAACGTGCCGACCAGGCCATTGCCATGGCCACCATGTTCCTGTCCCAGCACGTGGGCGTGCGCGCGATCGTGGCGATGACCGAATCCGGTGGTACCGCCCGCTACCTGTCGCGCTTCCGTGCCTCGGCACCGGTGTTCGCGGTCACCCGCCACGACGGCGCACGCCGGCAGATGGCGCTGATGCGCGACGTGTTCCCGATCAACTTCGACAGCCGTGGCTTCACCCCGCGCGAAGCCGCACGCGGCAGCATCCGCCTGCTGGTGGAAGGCGGCATGCTGCAGGCCGGCGACCGTGTGGTGTTCACCAGCGGTGAGCACATGGAAACCCACGGCGCGACCAATACCCTGCGCCTGCTGGAAGTGGGCGATGACGGCCGCGCCAGCGGTCTCGGCGACCTGTAAGACGTATCGCGTCGGGTCGGAGCCGCTGCGCGGGTCCGACCCGGGGTCAGATCCCCGAAGGGGCTCTGACCCGATCCGGCAGGACATTTCCTGTCCCGCACAGACAGTGGAACCGGTTCCATCCGAGCCTCCACGTCGGGGCAACGGGTAGCGGGGCTATACTTACGTTTTTCCCGCACCCGCCACAGGAAGTACATGAGCATCGAACAGCTGGCTGAAACCGCCCAGGCCATGGTTGCCCCGGGCAAGGGCATCATCGCGATCGACGAATCCACCGGTACCATCGCCAAGCGCTTTGCCAGCGTCGGCATCGAGAACACCGAAGAGAACCGTCGCGCCTACCGCGAACTGCTGCTGACCACGCCGAAGCTCAACGAGCACATTTCCGGCGCCATCCTGTACGACGAGACCATCCGTCAGTCGACCAAGGACGGCGTGCCGTTCGCCAAGTACATGGCCGACCACGGCATGATCCCGGGCATCAAGGTGGACAAGGGTGCGCACCCGCTGGCCGGCTGCCCGGGCGAGCTGGTCACCGAAGGCCTGGACGGCCTGCGTGAGCGCCTGCAGGAGTACTACAAGCTGGGCGCGCGCTTCGCCAAGTGGCGTGCGGTCATCAACATCGGCGAGAGCATTCCGTCGGGCACCTGCATCGAGTCCAACGCGCATGCGCTGGCCCGCTATGCCGCGCTGTGCCAGGAATGCGGCCTGGTGCCGATGGTCGAGCCGGAAGTGATCATGGACGGCGAGCACGACATCGAGACCTGCTACGAAGTCACCGAAGCCACCCTGCGCTCGCTGTTCGACGCGCTGTACCAGCAGAACGTGCTGCTGGAAGGCACCATCCTGAAGGCCTCGATGGTCATCTCCGGCAAGGGCTGCGACGAGCAGGCCGACGTCGAGGAAGTGGCCGAGTCGACCGTGATGTGCCTCAAGAGCACCGTGCCGGCGATCCTGCCGGGCGTGGTGTTCCTGTCCGGCGGCCAGAGCGATGAGCAGTCCACCGCCCACCTCAATGCCATGAACCAGATGGGCCACCTGCCGTGGCCGCTGAGCTTCTCCTATGGCCGCGCCATGCAGCAGGCGGCTCTGAAGCTGTGGGGCAAGGACATGAAGGGCAACTACGCCGCCGCGCAGAAGACCGTCTACGAGCGCGCCAAGGAAAACGGCCAGGCCGCGCTGGGCAAGTGGAACGGCTGATCCGTCGTTCCGCAGCATGAACTGAACAGGGCAGCGCCGGCATCATGCCGGCGTTTGCTTTTGCCGGTATCGTTGCCGCCTCCCGCACGCCAGGCCAGTGCGTGGGGGCATACATGGAAGGCCAAGGAGAAAAAACATGCGTATTACCGCAATCACGCTGGCCGTTGCCACGGTGCTGGCTGTCGGCGGCTGCAACCGGATGGGTGGCAGCCCGGACGTGGGCAAGGCCCCCTCGCTGGAGTTCGACAAGCCGGTATCCGGCGAAATCACCTCGCGCAGCGGCGTCAATTTCAATGATGGCAGCCACCATCAGCTGTACCAGCTGAAGCTGGACGACAAGCAACTGGTCGGCATCAAGTTGACCGGCGCGCTGCGCGGCTCGATCGCCGTGTTCAACAATGGCGTGCTGGTGGCCAGCAGCAGCTCGGGCTACGAGCGCGGCGACGACGTCTCGCTGGCATTCCGTGCCAATGGCACCGGCAGCTACCAGGTAGCCATCAATGCCGACGGCCCGTCCGCCTTCGGCCCGTACCGCCTGCGCGCCGAGAAGCTGGTGCCGTATGACGGCAAGCCGATGGTGGCCGAAGGCGAGATCGTCGACCTGCTGGTCTCCAAGTCGCAGGATTACACCCTGCAGGTGGACAAGGCCGGCATGTACGAGATCCGCCTGGAATCGGATGCGTTCGATACTGTGCTGAAGCTGGACGGCAACGGCGCACAGTCGGAAAACGACGACGGCGGTGACGGCACCAATTCGCGTATCGGCATGCCGCTGGAACCGGGCAAGTACACCCTGCGCGTGCGCAGCCTGGGCGAAGACGGTACTGGCGCCTTCAAGCTGACCGCCAAGCGCACCGAGCTGCCGGCCAACATGGTCATGCGTGATGGCACCACCCTGCCGAACTCCGGCAGTGTGTTCGCCATGCTCGATGGCGAAGGGCGCCGCCGCTTCCTGCTGAGCCTGCCGCGTCCGGCGGATGTGCGCCTGGACGCGATTTCCAGCCAGGTGGATACGGTGCTGCGCGTGGTCGGTTCGAACGTGGAGCTGGTGGACGACGATGGTGGCAATGGCACCAACGCACGCCTGGAAGAATCGCTGCCGGCCGGCCACTACACCGTGGACGTGTCCAGCCTGAGCGACGAAGCGGGCATGGTGGAAGTGCGCGTGCAGGTCGACGGCGCTGCTTCGGCCGCGGCATCGGCGGCTGCTACGGCGGCGGCCGACGCTGCCGCCGAAGTGACGAACTGACGCTGTCGCGACGGATGTAAACGAAAAGGCCGGGCAATGCCCGGCCTTTTTTCTTCCACACGCCCCGCATTGTTTCAATGCGCCGGCACGAATCCGGTATCGCCCAGTGGCGGCAGCAGCGACCCGCGCCCACTGTCGGCGACCTGACCCGCGGCCGTCAGCGCCTGCTGGTAGGCCTTGGCGGTCGCCGTGTTGAACGCCACCAGCACGATCCGCATCGGTTGGGCGTGGCTGCGCTGCCAGGCCAGTGTTTCGGTTACCGCGATCTGCGCCGCCTGGTACAGCGGATAGCCATACACCCCGCAGCTGATGGCCGGGAACGCGATCGACTGCAGGTTCAGCGATTCGGCCAGCTGCAGTGACTTCCAGTAGCAGTTCGCCAGCAGTGCCGGCTCGTCGCGCTGGCCGTCGTGCCAGACCGGGCCGACGGTGTGCAGTACGTGCCGTGCCGGAAGCGCATAGGCATCGGTTGCGCGCACCTCACCGGTCGGGCAGCGCACACCGGGGCGCAGCTCCGGCAGACGCTCGCACTCGGCCAGCAGGCCGGGGCCGGCCGCACGATGGATCGCGCCGTCGACACCGCCGCCACCGAGCAGTGATTCATTGGCCGCGTTGACGATCGCATCCACCGCCAGGGCCGTGATGTCGCCCTGCCACACTTCGATCTTCATGCGTCCGTCTCCTGCCTGTAGTTGTTGCGCGCCGTGCCCACGCTGGCTGCACCCGCATCTTGCGGGACAGGGCATCGATGCTGCGTCATGACCGTCTCACGCACTGCGATCCGCCCTGTTCATGCACGATGGCCGGCAGTGCCTTCACGCAGGCTGAAGCGAGCGCCGCAGGCGGCGAAACGAAAGTTTCCGAAGCGGTCTGCTTCTGATTCCCTGGAGAAACGGTCCGCTTGCAACGGCAATGCCCAGTCAGGATTACCCAAATGGAAACGCCCACCGCGAGGGTGGGCGTCATCCTGCTGTCATCGACAACGCGGTGATCAGGGCAGACCGGCCAGCCAGTCGTCGTCGGAACCTTCATTGACATCGGCGAACAGCGGCGTGGAGAAGTAGCGTTCACCGGTGTCCGGCAACATCGCCAGGATCACCGCGCCCGGTTCAGCGCGATCTGCCACGTCCAAAGCGCTGGCCACGGTGGCACCGGCGGAGATGCCGACGAAGATGCCTTCCTCTGCCGCCAGCCGGCGGGCGGTGGCGATCGCGCGGTCGTCTTCCACGGTCACCAGTTCGTCCACCACATTGCGGTTGAGCACATCGGGCACGAAGTCCGGGGTCCAGCCCTGGATCTTGTGCGGCTTCCAGTCGTCGCCCTTCAGCAATGCGGCGCCGGCCGGTTCGGTGGCGATGATGCGGGTGTCCGGGCGGGCGACCTTCAGCACCTCGCCGACGCCGGTCAGGGTGCCGCCGGTTCCCCAGCCGCTGACGAAGTAGTCCAGCCGCTTGCCGGCGAAATCACGCAGGATCTCCGCAGCGGTGGTGTTGCGGTGGTAAGCCGGGTTGGCCGGATTGGCGAACTGGCTGGCCAGGAACCAGCCGTGCTCCTCGGCCAGCTCGCGCGCCCTGCGCACCATGCCGCTGCCGCGCTCGGCGGCCGGGGTCAGGATGACCTTCGCACCGTAGGCACGCATCAGCTTGCGGCGTTCCACCGAGAAGGTCTCGACCATCGTCGCCACGAACTTGTAACCGCGTGCGGCGGCCACCATCGCCAGGGCGACGCCGGTGTTGCCCGAGGTGGCCTCGACAATCGTGTCGCCCGGCTTGAGCAGGCCACGCTGTTCGGCATCGAGGATGATCGCCAGCGCCAGGCGATCCTTCACCGAGCCGCCCGGGTTGAAGGATTCAACCTTGGCGTACACGGTCACGCCCTGCGGCGCCAGCCGCTGCAGCTTGACGATGGGGGTGTTGCCGATGGTGTCGAGGATGGAGTCGTACAGGGCCATGGGAGCGCTCCAGGAACAGGCCGCGCCGGGCTCGGCGGGCATAAGGGAAGAAGGCTGGCTGTTCAGGCCAGCGGCTGCCGGCTGACCGTAGCGCCGGCATATGACGCCCGGAAATGACCAGATACCTTTCTTAAACAACCTTTGGTTATAAGCTGGTGACGGCAATTGACCCTAGAGTGGACCTCCGCCCCCCACATCGCCCGCCTGCCATGACGCTGACCCAGCTGCGCTACCTGGTTGCCATCGCCGACGCCGAGCTGAACATCACGCTCGCCGCCTCGCGCGTGCATGCCACCCAGCCCGGCCTGTCCAAGCAGCTCAAGCAGCTGGAGGACGAACTGGGCTTCCTGCTGTTCGTACGCAAGGGGCGCAGTCTGGAGTCGGTCACCCCGGCGGGTACCGAAGTGATCAGCCGCGCCCGTGCCGTGCTGTCAGAGGCCAACAACATCCGTACCTACGCGGCCAACCAGCGCCGCGAGAGCCAGGGCCAGCTGATCCTGACCACCACCCACACCCAGGCGCGCTTCGTGCTGCCGCCGGCGGTGTCGCGCATCAAGCAGGCCTATCCCCAGGTCAGCGTGCACCTGCAGCAGGCCGGTGAGGCCGATGCGCTGGACCGGCTGAACCAGGGCGATGCCGACATCGCGATCATCAGCACTGCAGGCAGCGAACCCACCGATGGCATCGCCGTGCCGCTGTTCCGCTGGCGCCGGCTGGTGGTGGTGCCCAAGGGGCATCCGTTGGACCGCGCCGGCCGCGCACCGGACCTGGCGGCGTTGGCCCGCCAGCCGCTGATCAGCTACGAATCCTCGACCCGGCCCAACTCTTCCTTGCAGCGCGCCTTTGCCGCGCAGAGCCTGGTGCCCGATCTGGCGCTGACCGCGCTGGACGCGGACCTGATCAAGACCTATGTGCGCACCGGTCTGGGGGTGGGGCTGCTGGCCGAGATGGCGATCAGCGCCAACGATGAAGACCTGCGGGTATGGCCGGCGCCGGCGCCGATCACCGAGTGCATTGCCTGGGCGGTGCTGCCGCGCGACCGGGTGCTGCGTGATTACGCGTTGGAGCTGGTGCATGTGCTGGCCCCGCAGATCGACCCGCGCGACCTGCGGCGGGTGCTGGATGGCAACCAGGCTGCGGCCTGGCCGGTGCCGCCGACCTGGGAATCGCTGACCCAGACCATCACGGTGTGAGGGTTGGTCGAGCAGGGCTGCGCCCTGCACCTGCTACCGGCCGGAGCAACAGCAACAGCAACAGCGTGCATTCCGTGGGGTGGCGGGGCGGTGTCGGAGTGCGGGGACGCCGCAAGTACGTCCCTGTAGGCTTGGCCGCGGCATCCATGCCGCGGACACCCCGCACTCCGACAC